>DATKRV010000025.1:0-22661 GCA_035532075.1 Acidimicrobiales bacterium
CTGAGATTGCGCATGGCATCTGAGAGATCCCCTCGTCCAGCGTGTGGATGACCCTGTGAGGTAGTTGGGGATGAACGGTGGATCACCGAAATTTCCTGTCAACAACTTCGGGATTTCGAAAATACTTGTTGACGCATCGCAATTGAGCGAACAGTATTCGTGCTGCGAGGTCAACTGCGTTCAAACGTGCGAGATCGGTTCGAAACCTTCAGGCGAGAGTCGATCTTGGGCGAGCACGACAGATGGCTTCGGATGGAGTGTGGGAAGACAGCGCTCGATCTTCGGATCATCGTTGTAGCGAGACCTCGGGAGACCGGGCCACGTGGTTGGGAACGTCGCAGGACGGCCCCAAGCCCAATGCACTTCAGGTGCATAGGCCCCAGGAGGTGTGATCGGCCTTTGGCCGATCCACTGCCTGGGGTCCTGCCGCGTTCTGGGGATCGACCGAGCGTGCGAGACTCAATGCGGAACCCGTTCGGTGCCACTCTGTTGCTCTACGGCAGAACCACGACCGGCTACCACCCGACAGCTGTGCTGAATTGGAGGTCTGGGCAATGAGGCCCTTCCCGGTGGTATTCCATATCGGGCCGCTGCAGGTCCATACCTACGGCATTGGCCTCGCCCTCGCATTCTGGTTCGGCTTCCGATACTTTGCCTACCGGCTACGCAAGAACGGCTACCCCGATGCGTGGCTCTCGACCACCTTCATCTGGATTGTGGTTGCCTCGGTCGTTGGCGCCCGCCTGGTACACATCATCGCGAACCTTTCGTACTACCAACTCCATCCAGGGGAGATCTTCGCGATCTGGAACGGCGGGCTCTCCTCTTTCGGAGGAATCGCCCTCGCGCTCCCGGTCGGATTAGCGAGCGCTCACCGTCGCTGTCCGACCCTTCGCCCTGCCGACGGACTCGACATCGTCGCGCCTGTGCTCGTTGCCGCATGGGCAGTAGGTCGATTTCTCGGACCCCAGTTCATGGTTGCCGGTGGCGGAAAACCAACAAATCAGTGGTTCGGCATGTACTACGCGGGAGAGTTCGGCAAGAGGATCCCCGTACCCATCATTCAAGGAATCGAGTGTCTCACGATCTTCGCGATTCTCATTCTCGTCGAGCACTCGCTGAAAAATGCCTGGGTTGTCCGCGGGCTGATTGGCGCTCTGGCAATGGGACTGTGGGGTCTCAGCCGGTTTTTCGACGAATACCTCTGGCTCACCTACGACTCCGGCACCGATGCCGTCGAGATCGCATCAGTATGCATGTTTGTCGCGGGAATGGCGATTGCCCCATGGCGTTTTAAGATGCGCATCCCGATCAGCGCGCGCATCGCCGAGAGAGCCTCTACGACCGCAGAGTAAGAACGCAATCAACTCAGAGGTGGCGCGACCATAATCGCGGCACTGCTTTTTCCTCTCGCTGGTGAACGCGGTTTCGAAATTCATGCCGGCACGTCCTCACTCCGGCGGATGATTCTCGCTTCAAATGCCTCGAACGCCAAATGATGTCCTCACGGGCGGACTCTGTCGAGGTCTCATCAGACTTGATCGTCTTGTCAAGATGACCCGAGTTCGCTGAGGCATTCGAATCGAATATTTGTGGGGACGAAGGGATTTGAACCCTCACTTGGAGCATTTTAAGTGCCCTGCCTCTACCGGTTGGGCTACGTCCCCATCATCTGCTCAACGTCAAGCTCACCTTCGAAACTCTATGCCTGTCGCATCTACAAGATTGCACCAATATCGGGGGGTGCTTTGACATCATCACCCAATGTGGTCACAGTTGACGGGTGCGCATGATACCAAGAGTGATGATATTGACGACATCAGTCGCGCTCATTGGGACAATCGCGCCCTTCTTGGCCAGTCAGGCGAACGCGACCGATACCTCTGGAACATCGGCGCAATCTCTCAAAGCACAGGCTGCTCAAATCGCTGCGCAGATCACCTATGACACCCAGCAGCTCCAGATCACCGGTGAGCAATACAGCCAGGCGAGTGCGCAGTACCAGGCGGACGAGGCAAAGCTCGCCTCGATCCGTCATCGGCTACGTCTTGAGAGCCGTGCGCTGAAATCCGCGCGGCTCAAGATGCGAAGTGCCATTGTCACCGCGTACGTCTATGGAGTCGGTGCGCAGGCGGAGGCTGTCACCGTCCTCTCGAGTCGAAACCTCACGGACGCGAACACCCTCTCCACCTACGCAAGCGTTGCAACAACTGAGCTCCATGACGCGGTCGCCGCGGTGACGAGGGCACGGTCGATCATTCTTGCAAACGAGCACTATCAGGTGAGCATTACGTCATCGGCTGCAAACGCCTCAAGCGCTGCTCAGGTGGCGCGAGCGAGCGCGCAGTCGGCCCAACGAAACGCCAGATCCGAACTGTCGCAGGTGCGGGGCCAACTCGCGCAGGTCATCGCCGAACAAGAGGCGGCAAAGGCTGCCGCCGCAGCAGCAGCAGCCGCCGCCGCAGCGACGGCCGCGGCACGCTCACAGGATCAGATCCAGGCCCAGAACGCCTCGATTTTGGCGCAGACCGCCGCCGCGAACGATCCGAGTGGAACCGCGAGCGCGGCAGCAGCGCTCGCCGTAAATGCCTCCGCGACCGCGAACAACGTCGATGCGCCGACAGTGATCCTCGGCCCTGCAACTACTTCCGGCGATGCGGCAGTCGCTGCAGCCGAATCTGTTCTTGGAGTTCCCTATGCCTGGGGCGGATCGAGTACGAGCAGCGGCTTTGACTGTTCGGGCCTCACCATGTTCGCCTGGCAGACCGCAGGGATAAGCCTGCCCCACAACGCCTACTTCCAATATGTCCTTACACAACAGACTGGGCCAATCTCAATCGTCAACAACACGATCACGCTTGAGCCAGGCGACTTGCTCTATTACTTCTTCCCGGACGACGGTGGTCAACCAGTCACCCATGTCGTGATGTATGTGGGCTCAGGTCCATATGGCACCGATACCGTAATCGCCGCGCCGCAGACCGGAGAGAACGTCATGTACGAGCCGATCTACTGGGGCGGCTACATCAGCGCAGGTCAACCCTGACTCATTCCGACGCGTCAGCGCTTAGAACGCGAGCAGCGCGACGCACCTAGTGTTTCGCTCCACCCTCTTTGAACCACAACTGCGCATAACGGTCTCGACGTTCCATCCACTCCTCTGCGGTGATCGCGTAACGAACGTGATCCTCCCATGCCCCATCGATCTCAAGGTATCTCAGCGCGATACCCTCACCTCGAAGCCAGAGTTTGCGCGCAACCTGTCGACTCGGGTAGTTCCTCGGCACGATGGAGACCTGCACGCGATGAAGCGCAAGATCTTCAAAGGCAAAACGAAATAGCAGGGCACATGCCTCCGGGACATATCCGTTTCCGGCAGCCTCTTCGTCGATCCAGTACCCGATGTAGGCGCCTTGCATCGCACCGCGCTGGATCGAGGAGATATTCGATTCTCCAAGAAAGACGCCATCACGAAACATCCCGAAGGCGAATCCGGTGCCAAGACCTCGCTCTCGCTCTCTCATCGCACAACGGGCGGCAAAGGTGGGCCGATCCTCCACGGGATATGGCGCTCGCGCTGGCCTTGGCTCCCACTTGATCAACCAGTCACGGCATCGGGTTCGCACCTCACTCCATGCTCTGTAGTCCTCGATGCGCAGAGAGCGTAGGACTATGCGCCTGCCGGCGAGGGTGGGGTCGAGGTCGTTCATCTGTCGAGAGCATCCATGAGCACTGCCACAATCGCGCCTCATTGAAAGAAGCGCAACTCAGTTTCGGGGCCACCTCCTGGCGACTCTCGACCCCAACCTCACGGGCCAAGCGCCTACACTCGCATTCAGGCAAAGACCATCTCTCCTCGGGGACCTGTTGAAAAGGCCAAATGACCGACGCCACGCACACCAACGCACGCGCTGAGCACCAAGGGGCCGACGCGCCCTCCAGCTCACCCCCCGACGAAACGACGCGCGAACGAGAACTGCTCGCCAAGATCGCATCACTCCAGGCCGAACGGAACCTCCTCGGTACGGGCCTCCTCTGGGCGACCGAGCAGCTCAGCCACCTCCTCAGTGCCAGAACGAGCAGCAGTGGCCCACCAAGATACCAACGACGCGACGCACACGGTCGAGACGGAGTGAATCGTCAAGAGGACGACGACATCTGGGCCTTGCGCGAACCTGAGGCCGATGACCCTTACCCGCTGAGTGCCAGTGAGGATCGACGCGCCTACCATCGCTGGCTCCAGGAGCGACGACAGCCGGTCATCATCGGGGGACCGGAAGACCGCGTTGCAGAATCTTCGACGACCAAAGATCCAAAGCGCGCCGAGCCGCTGATCAGCGTTTTGATGCCGGTCTTCCGGACACCACTCTGGGCGCTCCGGCGGAGCATCGGATCGGTACTCCAGCAGAGCTTTGCCGACTGGCAACTGTGCATCTGCGACGACGCCTCAAATGACCCGGAGCTCCGCGATTTTCTCGCACAGCTGGCCCGAACAGAGACCCGCATCCGCGTCACCGCACTTGCAAAGAACTCCGGAATCTCCGTCGCGACAAATGCTGCCCTCGATCTTTCAAGCGGTCGTTATGTCGCGTTTCTCGACCACGACGACGAACTCACCGAAGAGGCCCTCGCGACCGTTGCCGCCGCGGTCGCCGCGTCGCCACAGGCAGAGTTCATCTACTCCGACGAGGACAAGATCGATGTCACCGGTGAGCGGTTCGATCCGCTTTTCAAACCCGACTGGTCGCCGGATCTTCTGTTGAGCTTCGCCTATACCTGCCATCTCACGGTCATCTCGCGCGAACTCGTACAACGCATCGGAGGTCTCCGACCCCAATTCGACGGAAGTCAGGACTACGACCTCGCGCTACGCGCGACAGAGCTGGCGCGCAAGATCGTGCACATCCCCGATGTCCTCTATCACTGGCGCACGCTTCCCGGCTCCGCAGCCACCGATACCACCTCATCGGTCGCGAAGCCGTGGGCCTACGACGCGGGCGAGAGGGCGATCGCCGATGCCCTGGCACGACGCAACGAGCCCGGAGAGGTCATACAGGACCCGAAGTATCCAGGTCGTTACCACGTTCGCCGCGCGATAACGGGAAGGCCGCGCGTGAGCATCATCATCCCTTTTCGAGACGAACCAAAGATGCTTGCCACATGTATCGAGACGATGCGGCGAGATCCAGGCTACGACAACTTCGAGTTTGTCCTCATCGACAACAATTCCGAACTGCCAGAGACCGAGGCACTCCTCGATCGGCTCTCTGAGGACAGCGATGTCATGGTTGCAAGATATCCAGAGCCCTTCAACTGGTCTGCCGTCAACAACTTCGGGGCGACAAAGGCGACCGGCGAGGTATTTCTTTTCTCAAACAACGACATCGAGGCACACCAACCCGGTTGGCTAAACGCGATGCTCGGGCATGCCGTTCGACCCGAAGTTGGCGTTGTCGGAGCAAAGTTGATCTATCCCGACGGCTCCATCCAGCATGCCGGGGTCGTCATCGGACTCGGCGGCATCGCCGGGCACATCCTGCGCGGGCTACCCGCAGATCGGCCGGGTTACAACTCAACCTCGATCGCGACACGCGACTGTTCGGTCGTAACCGGCGCCTGCCTGATGACACGGCAAGAGATCTTTGAACGAGTCGGGGGGTTCAGCGAGGAACTCGCTGTAGCCTTCAATGACGTGGACTTCTGCCTCAAGGTCCGGGGACAGGGCCATCTCGTGGTGTACACGCCACTCGCGGAGCTCATCCATCACGAGTCCCGGAGTCGTGGCCACACGGATGATCTTGTCGAACACGGTGTCATCGTCGCTCGATGGGCGAACGAGATCATCGCAGGTGATCCGTACATGAATAGAAACCTGAGCCACTGGCGCTACTGGTGCCCGCTCGCTACACCGCAGGAGGACTACCGATGGAAGACCTACCTGGAGAGGTCGATATCGACGCGAAGCTGATCGTCGAGCGCCTGAGAGAGATCATCAACGACGCTCCGGTCGAATATCCGCGCAACTGGGTTCCCCAGGGGACCTTTGATGAACTTCTCGTGCGCACCGAGCGCGAGGCGATCCATTTCCACCCGAGCATTCACCATCTCCACCACCGATGGGACATGGGTCCCGCGCGGCACAACGCTGGCTCGGGGAGGGGCCCCAAAGCTCTCTTCCTGAGGGTGGTCGCGCGCCTGATGAACTCGGCCTTCGACCGATACTTCACCGAAGAACAGGAGTTTCGCGCTGCGCTCGCCCAGTCAATCGATGCCATCGCCTATCGGGTTGATGAGGTTGCCGGAAACGATGAGCGGGAAATTCTCGACCTCGTCCGCACAGATCTGCTCTCTCTGTCGAAATACGTCGACGAGCGGATCGGTGAAGCACGAAAAGACCACTGAGCACACCCGGACAGATGGCATCACCTCGCCCGCGTGGCCACGTCGCGATCATCACCCCGATGTGGGGAGAGGATGAAACTGAGTCCATTGCCGTGATCCGACTCGTTGCTGGAGCGCTGGCGCGTCATTTCAACATCGATGTCATCCACCTCGACCAATCCGCATTGGCACCTGGCACATACCGCGACAGCGTGTTCGATGTCCATCGCTTTCCCGCCGTACTGCCGGATCGACAGCAAGAGTCGCTTCTTCGCGTCGCGCTCGGAATCGATCGCTCCCCCAACCCGCTGCCCGATCCCCTCACCACCCTTATCGAAGAGCGCGCGTCTGTACGCGGCAACCTCAACGCGTTCATTGATGACCTCGCGCCTCAGGCGATCATCCTGATCGGTTCTGCCCATCCCTATGACCTCGATGCTCTTTGCTCGACACGTCACCCAAGGATCATCTTCATGCCCCTTGGCGAGCGCATCCTTTCGTTCAATGACCGATCCATCGACACGATCATGCATATCGCGGATCTCGTCATTGCATCGGATCCCGGAGAACTGTCGCGCCTCCAGCAGGCGTTCCCGGGGCGTGCGAAATCCATCGTGCCACTCGACCTCGCGCTCTCGGTGAACCGCGCCGCGACGAGCGACACGCTCTTTGGCGTCCGCTTCTTTCAGCCCTTCGTCCTCATGATCCGCCGCTTCGGCGGAGATGAGCGCGTCTGCAGACAACGTGTCACCCATGCGATCGTGACCAGCGTTGCAGGTCCGGTGGAAAGGGACCAGATCAATCAGGAGGACTGGCGAACGACGGACGAGATGATCCCAGAGGTGCTCCCGATCTCGGTTGCCGAGGTTGACGGAGGGAGCTGGAAACTCTCGGACAACGTCAACATGTTGCCACTCCCGGTGAATCCCTCGCGCGTCAACCTCTGGAGGCTCATGGCACACGCACTGTTCACCATCGATCTCCGTCCTGCCACGGCCTTTGGACGAGAGGCAATCGAATCGATGATGTTTGACTCCCCGGTGATCGTCCCCGATGATTCGGCGGCGAAGGAACACGTAGAGGCGGCGAATGGCGGACTTTGGTATCGCAACAATGGCGAACTCCTCGACGCGGTCCGGGTGCTCACCGACCGATCGATCCGCGAGCAGTTGGCCAGAAACGGCCGTGCCTACGTCACGCGACACCACAGTGACCTCGATGCCTTCGTCGAACGCATCGGCCGCATCGTCTCGGAATCTCCTTTCACCGATGGCGAGAAGGAGACGCTCACCGGCTGAGCAGACCCAATGCGACACCATCGAGAATGTCGCTCTCTGAGTAGACGAGCTCGGAAAACCCGAACTGCTTGAGCACCTCTTGTACGACCAGGACACCACCGACGATGACGTCGGCACGGTCGGGATCGATGCCGGGAAGCTCGCGGCGCTCGGTCACCGTCAGACGCGAGAGGGTGGCGAGTTCGACATCCACGAACTCCCTGGTGACCGTCGTACCATGGGTATTCGCGCCCGCGTAGGCCAAAAGGCCCCGTGATCGCGTCGCGAGCGTCGCGACCGTTCCCGCGACAGCAACGAGCTCATCTGGCAGGGACAGTCGAGGAATCCTCTCCCGCAGATCCCGGATCATCGCCGAGACCTGGGAACGCGCCTCGTCGAGCTCGGCAGTGGTCGGCGGATCAGAGTGGAGGAAACGCTCGGAAATCCGCACGCATCCGACATCGAGCGAGGCAACATCAAAGTTCTCTCGTCCATCAACTTCGGTCGCGGTGACGAACTCGGTCGATCCTCCCCCGACGTCGACCACGAGCGCGGAATGCTGCACAAGATCAAGTCCGGCTGTCGCGCCGAGATAGGAGAGTCTTCCCTCCTCCTCTCCTTCGAGCAGCTCGAGTTCCACCCCAAGGATCGACTTCGCAACCTCAAGGAGCTCCTCGCGGTTCGACGCGTCCCTCGCCGCCGAGGTCGTCGTTGCCCTCAGGCGGACCACGCCATGGCGATCAAGGATCTCGCGGTATCGCCGAAGCGTCTCGAGGGTACGTTCGACGGCCTCGCGCGCGAGCTGTTTCGTCGTATCGACACCCTGACCGAGACGGGTAATGGTCATCTCGCGCGCAAGAACCGAACCGTCGCGATCCAACACGAGGAGCCTCGTCGAATTGGTTCCGCAATCGATCGCGCCTACCGGGCCGGTCAGCTCATCTGACAGAAGGTGAGCAACATGTCGCCCGATCGGGTCTGCACCACCGGCGAGATACCACGCGAGATGTGCATGCAGGCATTTCAACCCCCGGCGCGTACCACCGACGCCACCACTTGGTCGTGGTCCGCTGTAGCTCGTGTCAATCGACGCGTCGCGTTCACTCGCATAGCGCGCATGGGTGGCCTCGATCAGTCCGGGATCGAACAACGCCTCGAGGCGTCGCACGGCACCCGAGGATTCGAGGCGTCCGACCGCCTCCTGTTCGCGCCCGCCGACCAGCCAATAGCGAGTCGGCATCGGCGTGCCATCAAACAGGAACGGAGCATTCTGAATGACCACCGGGTCCCCGGCAGCGTCTCTCACGACCACGGTGAACGCCCCCGAAGGTTCGCGCCCGAGCAGCTCGCGCACCCGTTGAACATCTCGCGCACCGACTCCGTTCTCGATCGCGTGGCGTGACACTTCGGGGTCGACCGTGGCGGCCGGGTCGACACTCTGGCCGACGATCTCGAGCTCTCTCAGCAGCTCGATCCGACTGTCGAGCGCACGTGCGACGGCTCCGTCGAGGGGGAGCATCGGCCAGATGTCGGCATCGATGCGAAAGATCTCGCTATGGCGCCCGAACCTGGTCGCCACAACAAGAGGGACAACCGTGCTCAATGCAAGCTCCCGCCACGCGTCGACCGTCAACGCAACATCGAGCTCAGGTGGTGGCCGGTCGATCGTCGTGCAGATGATCGACTCGTGTCCCTCGCGCGTGCACCAGTCGACCGCGCAACGAAGCGCAGAGGCCTGGCTCTCGCCCTCATCGAGCAGAACGGTCACCCCGACCGGAAGGTAGTCAGCACGTTTCTGGTCTGCGACGACAACGATGACCTCAGCAAGACCGGCATCGAGCGCGGCGCGCGCAAGCACCTCGGTGCGCGCCCGCGACGGCTGTCCCGATCGAAAAATTCTCGACTCTGGACCGGTCGAAAGAATCACTCCAGCAACGTTCACTGGTCAATCCTACCGGGTGGACAGGGATGTATCGGGCCGACGAAAGTGGCGCCAATGTTCGATCGGAGGATTTCCAGCCGCGAATTCTTTGCCTTCGGCGATCTCCCCCACTAGGTTTTTATCATGACCGCGCCCATGGATGGCTGGGCGCCTCAGCCCTCGCGCGCGGACCAGATGCACACCTTTGACCGACAAAAGTCATCGGGAATACACGAGCGTCGTTGTTCGCGCAGGCGACCGGCAATTCTCGGTGTGCTTCTCGCGATGACAATCCCGATTCTTACCTGCGACGTGTCGGGTGCGCAGACCATCACTGACCTCAAGGCCAAGGCGCAGGCGATCGCTGGACAGATCACACGCGACAACGCGCGTCTCGAGCAGATCAGCGCGGCCTATCTCGCGCAGTCGGCCGAGTACTCGACAGCGAACGCCGAGGCGATCCTGACGCGGCACAAGATCCGTATCGACGGCCACCTTGTGCAGCGCGACCGCAAAAGAATCCAGAGCGCTCTCGTCAACGCCTACGTAGCCGGGGGATCCCGTTTCTCATCGGTACTTATCTGGGCATCAAACCCGAACGTCCAGATCTCCTCTTCGACCTACCTTGGCGTCGCCACCGGCCTTCTCGCCCAGTCGGTGGTGCGGTTCCAGAGCGACGAGCGGACCTTGAGATTCACCCTCGTCCGCGAGCAACAGGCGACAGCAGCTGCCGAGACCGCAGCGAGCGCTAGCGCCGCATCACGCGATCAGGTAGTCGCGACCGTCCGAGCGGAACAGACGCTGTACAACTCCACGAACTCAACACTCAACGCGCTGGTTGCAGCGGCAGCAGCGGCAGCCGCCGCGGCGGCAGCGGCAAAGAGCCGGGCTGCGGCCGGTCCGCCATCGCCGAACGCGCTCGCGACCGTGATCAGCGTCGCCGCGCCACCAAAATCGATCGCTGACGCGTTCGCCGCGATCCGCAACTGTGAATCGACCTCGGACTACTCGCTCAATACCGGAAACGGCTACTTTGGCGCCTATCAGTTCGCGTTGTCGACCTGGCTCAATCTTGGCGAGACAGGACTGCCAAGTTCGGCAAGCCCAGCCGTCCAGGATGCCGCTGCCTATCAGCTTTACCAGCGGTCGGGGAACACCTTTAGTGCGTGGGGCACCTGCGCGGCGATCACCGGGGTCGGTTGAGCACGTCGCGCCCGCCCGGGATCGGCTAGCGCCAGAACTCGAGCCGACGCAACATCCTCGACCAGAGCGATCCGACAGGACGCGAGACAACGTGCGGCGCAGTGGCCGAGGTGGTCGATCCGGAGATCGAACCCAGTACCTCGGCTGGGATTGCAAGCGCGCTGAGCGGGTTCATGTTCTGCTTCGCACCCGCATTTGGCAAGATGACGTAGGAACGCTGTCCCGGCTGCACGAGACCATACTCTTGATGGGCGATCGAGATGATCGTCGAAGTCTTCGAGAGCGACGCGATGTCGTGCTGCAAAATTGCGTTGTGACTCTCAACAATCTGCAGAGCGAGAGCGGTCTTTGATATCTGCACCCTCTGGCTGATCAGCTGCCGAAGGGGAAACTCGATCGCGACGAGCGCGATCGTGCCGAGAAGGGCCACCAGAAGCATCTGTCTCGCGCGATGCAGGTGTAGCACCTCTATCTCGCCCCGTTCGTCGGCAGCCCACGGGCGAAGGCAGAGGCGCCGGGCCAGATCGCCGCATCACCAAGTTCATCTTCGATGCGCAGAAGCTGGTTGTACTTGGCAACCCGATCCGAACGGGCAGGTGCACCCGTCTTGATCTGGCCACAGTTGATCGCTACCGCGAGGTCGGAGATCGTCGTGTCCTCGGTCTCCCCTGAGCGATGCGATATCACCGAACGATACGAGGACCGCGTCGCAAGGTCGACTGCCGCGAGCGTTTCGGTAAGCGTTCCAATCTGGTTGACCTTGACGAGAACCGCGTTCGCCACGCCAAGTTCGATGCCGCGCGCAAGACGGTCGACATTGGTGACGAACACGTCATCTCCGACGAGCTGGACCCGGCTGCCGATGAGCTGCGTCAGGTCCGTCCACCCCTTCCAGTCGTCTTCGGCCATGCCATCTTCGATCGAGATAACCGGGTAACGACTGACGATGTCCGCCCAGTAGTGCGCGAGTTCGAGAGAGCTGAGCGACCGGCCCTCGCCAGAGAGTACATAGGAGCCCTCGCGATAGATCTCGGAGGTCGCCGGATCGAGCGCGATCGCGATCTCCCCGCCCGGAACATGTCCGGTGCGCTCGATCGCCTCGACGAGGACCTCGAGCGCGTCCTCGTTTGAACCGAGATTCGGCGCAAATCCGCCCTCGTCTCCCACCGCCGTCGCGAGGCCACGGGCCTTGAGCACCGAGGCGAGGGCGTGATAGGTCTCCACCCCCCAACGAAGCGCCTCGCGATACGACGGGGCGCCGTGGGGCACGACCATGAACTCCTGGAAGTCAATGTTGTTGTCCGCGTGGACGCCACCGTTGAGCACATTCATCATTGGAACAGGCAGGACATGCGCACCGACTCCGCCAATGTAACGAAAGAGACTCAGGTCAAGCTCGTCCGCCGACGCCTTTGCCGCGGCCAGCGAGACACCGAGGATTGCGTTTGCTCCAAGATTCGACTTGTCCGGAGTTCCGTCAAGATCGACGAGCGCGAGATCGAGCGCGCGCTGGTCTTGCGCCTCAAGACCAAACAGGGCCTTGGCGATCGTCGTATTGACGTTCTCGACGGCATTCCGCACGCCCTTGCCCCCATAGCGTTCGCCACCATCACGCAGTTCAGTGGCCTCGAAGGTGCCCGTAGAGGCTCCCGAGGGAACGATCGCGCGTCCCTGCGCGCCTGACTCCAGCTGGCAGGTGACCTCAACGGTTGGATTTCCACGAGAGTCGAGAACCTCGCGGGCATCAAGTTGCATGATCCCACTCAACGGTTTGTGCTCCTGTCGTCACGTGCACTCGATGCACAGTTGTGCATCGAAACTAGCAAAGACGGCAAAAATGTTGGCGTCAGCGGCGATGATTGGCACTCTTCGGTGCCATCGCCGGTGTCTATACCTCGGGACGCTCGGATCTCGTTCCGTGAAGCCGCCTCATTCGCTCGTCTCGTTCGAGCTCACCGATGCGGCCACCTTCGGACTCGGCAGCCCGCTCGATTTGGACAAATTGCTCCTGGAATCGTCTTGCGACATGTCTTAGCGCCGTCTCCGGTTCATGACCTGCGACCACCGCGCGTCTTGCGATTGCAAGCATCAGCTCGCCGTAGTCATCTGCACTCTGGAGCGTTAGCCGGTCGAGCGCTTCGTCGAATGCACGGACTTCAAGCCGATCCCTGAGACCAAATCCGACTGTTGACATCTTCTTCTCGAGCTTTGCAACAAAGGCGAGTGCCGGAAGCGTGCGCGGGATTCCCTCGGTGAGACTTGACCGACCCTTCTCGCGCAACTTCTGCTGCTCCCAGTTGGCAAGCACCGCTGCGCCAGCGCGGCTGATTTCGTCGCCGGAGGCGCCCTCTTCTCGCGCATAGACGTGCGGGTGTCGCCTGATCAGCTTGTCCGCGAGCGCGCCAGCGACGTCTGCAAGGTTGAAAAGTCCCTCCTCGTTTGCGATCGTCGCATGAAAGAGCACCTGGCAGAGAACATCGCCAAGTTCCTCCTCCAAAAGTTCAGAGGCGGCGATGTCGGGTGGTTCACCGAGTTCCTCGATCGCCTCGATCGCCTCATAGGTCTCCTCGAGCAGATGTCGCACCAGCGACTGATGCGTCTGCTTTGCATCCCAGGGACACAGACTCCGCAAATTCTTGACTACCTCGGCGACGCGTGCGATCTCATACGCCGGTGGGCGCGCGAGTTCGGGCACATAAACACAGGTGAGATGGTCCGCGCGAATCGTGCGATCAAGATCGGCCCAGCCGACTTCAAGGATCTGTTCATCACCAAGACCGAGATGGTGACAGATCACAGCCTGCGTTGTCGCAACTGGCTCGACTGAGAGCTTGATCGCCGAAAGGATCGCGTTCGACCAGGTATGACTCACAAGGAGTGGACCGCGCTCGATTGCCGCTTGCGTTGCAAACTCCTCGCCGTTAACGAGGCGGACACCGAGATTCACCGGATCGATCCCGAGTCGATCCCAGACAAGATCAAGAAATGAAATTCCCGCCATGGTGACAACCTCAACCCGGGAATCCGCTCGCAAAAGAGCGACCGCCCTCTCGAGGATCGCGGGTGAACCGGGAACCGCGTAGACCACCTCACCTGAATCACGTGCGGCGCGCACGAGGTCTTCGACGATCTTTCGATAGGTTTCGTCAAAGCTCTCGCTGTTTTCGTAATGATGATCGAAAGAACGCACGCCTAGCTTTACCCATGGGGTCGCCGCAGGGTGTCGCGCCGTGCGAAGAAAACGCGCCTCCGCCTGTTCAAGCTTCGCCCTCACCGCTGGGGTTGTGAGTTCCGGGCCAGACGGTCCGAGGCCAACGATGGTCACCCTCGGACGGTCCGGTCCGGGATTTGGACCGCGTACCTCGACTGCTGATACCAACGTCGAACCCGAACCATTGGCGCTCATTCCAGAGGGTCCAGAGGGTCCAGAGGGTAACTTGGACATCTTCTAGCTGTAGGTATCGCCGAGCGGCGTTATCGCGGCCGGGTTGAGGATCTGGGCGTTGAGTGGCCCCGTTGGAGAGACGATCTGGTACTGCCCGGAGACGAGTCGCCACGATCCGTACTGCGAATTCACCCACACCTGCGACCTTGCACCGAGTCGATCGACGAATTGCGCCTCGGCCGCAGACTTCGAACTGACAAGTGCGAGCGCCGCGCCAGCATCGGTACCGGTCTGGCGATGAGTCACCTCGAGCACGACGTAGTTCGTTCCAAAGGCAACGGGCGCAGAGGGAGTGTTCAAGGAGATCGTGCCCACGACCTTGGCGAGCCCGCTCGCGAACTCGCCGGGATAGACACATCCAAGCGCACCGCCGTTGGCCCCAGACTGGGTATCGATCGAGTCCGTCTTAGCGAGGCCAGCGAAGCTTGCACCGGCCTTGATCCGCGCGATGATCGTCTCCGCCAGAGAGCGCTTCGCGACCAAGATTGCAGAGACGCACGCCAACCGGGCGACATCTGGATGCGCGCGTGAGTAGTCCCTGACGCCAGCATTGGTAAGCGGAGCTCCCGCAAGATAGGCACTGAGCAGGTTCTGGTCGACCTGCAAGACCGTCAGAAGACTGCGATAGCTCGCGGAGAGGCTTGCAAGTACCTGGGCTCCCGTCGCGCTGCACGAACCGCCGGCCTGACCGTTCAGCCCCGAGGCAATCTGGCTCTCACTGAGTTGCATGGCGAGTGCGGTCGTGACGAGGTGCAACCGGCGCACCTCGGCATTGATCTCAGCGCGCGCGACCAGCAACGAAAGCTGCTGGCCGACAAAGCGCGAGCTGTAGGTCGCGTGCATCCCAGCACCATTGATCGCGGACTGTTGGGAGAGCAGGCAGCGGAATAGCGGGCTCTGTGCGGCATCTCTGGTTGTCTGGTTGAGCTCTGATATCGAGATCGTCGTGCCGTTTACCGCCGCCGCGCCCGACGACGTCGAGACGCCACATCCACTCAGCGCCAACGAGAGCACGACAAGCGGGCCGAGGAGAGCAAGAAGTTTCTTCACAACGCAAGCATGCTAGGGGGAATGTGCACAACGGGCCAAACACGCGCAACCATCACGCAATGCCGACCTGCGAGTCCGCCTCGCGATACAACCCTCCGATCAGATCGAGTAGCTCTTCGGCAACGGGTGCGCCGCGTCGAAATGGCACTATGAGCTCATTGACCTGCTCTTTCAGAAGCGCCTTCGGAGCAACGCGAGAGAGCCTGACGCGCTGGGAACTCCTCAGACTCACCGGCGCCAGCCGCGCCAGCGAACCTCCGATCTCACCCGGTCCACCGAATCCTGGACGATACGGAGTGACGGTGAGTTCACGGATCTCCGCGGTCAGACAGAGCACACGCAACCTCGCGACAACGAGCAGCTGCACGGCTGGTTCCGGAAGGAATCCGTAGCGATCAAGCCACTCGACTCCGATGTCATCGACCTCTTCCTCGGTCGTTGCACTCGAAAGGCGGCGGTAAGCCTCGAGCCGGAGATCCTCGCGGGCGATGTAGTCCTGCGGAATGTGCGCAGTGACGGGAAGCTCGATCTTGATCGCGGCTGGCTCGGGAACCTGCTCGCCCTTGAGTTGCGCGACCGCCTCCGCGACCATGCGCACGTAAAGGTCATAACCAACTGCCGCGATATGCCCCGACTGGTCATTCCCGAGCAGGTTACCTGCCCCGCGGATCTCGAGATCGCGCATCGCAATCTTGAATCCCGAACCGAGTTCATTGTGCTCGCCAATGGTCTTCAGGCGCTCATAGGCCTGCTCGGTGAGCCTTCGGTCGACCGGGTGAAAAAGATACGCATAGGCACGCTGGTCGGCGCGCCCGACCCGACCGCGCAGCTGGTGCAGCTGACCGAGTCCAAGCAGATCGGCACGGTCGACAACGAGCGTATTCACCGTCGGCATGTCGATACCCGACTCGATGATCGTGGTGCAGACGAGTACGTCGTATGCTCCCTGAGCAAAATCGAAGACGACCTGTTCAAGTGTTCCCTCGTCCATCTGCCCATGGGCGATCGCGATGCGCGCCTCGGGGACGAGCTCATCGAGCGCGCGCGCCACGCGCTCGATGTCGGCGACACGATTGTGAACGAAGAAGACCTGCCCCTCGCGCAACAACTCACGCCGTATCGCCTCTGCAACCGCGCGTTCGTCGTACTCGCCCACGTAGGTAAGGATTGGCTGTCTCTCTGCCGGTGGGGTGTCGATCACCGAGAGATCCCGGATTCCGGTAAGCCCCATCTCAAGCGTTCGTGGAATTGGACTCGCGGTGAGCGTGAGGATGTCAACGCCGACCTTGAGGGCCTTGAGGCGTTCCTTGTGACTCACCCCGAAACGCTGCTCCTCGTCAATCACAAGTAGACCGAGATCCTTGAACGCAATCTCCTCGCTGAGAATCCGATGTGTTCCAACAACCACGTCAACTGAACCGTCCTTCAGACCGGCAACCACACGCCTCGCCTGCTGCACGGTGAGAAAGCGCGACAGCATCTCGACGCGTACTGGATATCCCGAAAAGCGATCGGAAAATGTCTGGAAGTGCTGCTGTGCAAGGAGCGTCGTCGGCACGAGGATGACCACCTGCTTGTTGTCCTGCACCGCCTTGAAGGCCGCGCGCACCGCAACCTCGGTCTTGCCGAAACCGACATCACCACAGACAAGGCGGTCCATTGGAATCGGTCGTTCCATGTCCTGTTTGATCTCGGCGATCGCGCGGAGTTGGTCATGGGTCTCGGGAAACGGGAAGGCCTGTTCCATCTCGTGCTGCCACAGCGTGTCGAGTCCAAACGCGTGACCGTCGCTTGCGAGACGACGCTGATAGAGCACGACGAGCTCCTGTGCGATCTCGCGCACGGCATGACGCACCCGCGAGCGCTGGCGTTGCCACTCCGATCCGTTCAACCGACTCAGCGTCGGAGCATCGCCTCCGGTATATGGGGTAATCGAATCGATCTGGTCCGACGGAACGTAGAGCTTGTCCCCCCCGCGATATTCAAGCAAGAGATAATCGCGGGCGACTCCGGTGAGCGCCTGGGTAACCAGACCCTGGAATCGCGCCACGCCGTGAACATGATGGACCACATACCCGCCCGGCGCGAGATCATCAAAGAACCCCTCGACCGAACGCGCCCGCGGACGCGGCACCCGATGCGGTCGGTGCCGTCCCGTAATGTCAGCTTCGGCGAGAATGCCGAGGCCACCGAGTTCATAGATGAATCCGCGCTCGAGCGAGGCAACCACGACATGGACCATGGGTAGGCGTATCTGGGCCCTGAAGCTCTCCGGTGGCGATTTCTCACCGAGAAAGAGACGATCGACCGTCAGCCCCTCCGTTTCGAACGCGACGGAGAGCCGTTCGGCACTGCCAAGACCATCGGCACAGACGACGACCGGCATCTCCTTTCTCACCAGCTCTCCCATGCGACGCGCCAGCACTGAGCCATCGCCGCGCACCGACGGCCACGTCGTCGCACGTATCCCTTCAGCCTCTGGTGACTCTGCGCTCGTTGGCATCGATACGGTCGGCGCATCGACCTTTGCGAGAAGTCGGTCGAAGTCCACGTGCAGCCGAGGGAATCCTCCCTCAGCCTCTTTTCGTTCCACTCCCCACGTCGAAGCCAACGATTTCGCGAGCGCGGCCTCCTCTGCGATGATGTCAATGGCGCGGTCACGCATTCGTCTTGGCTCGATCAGTACGACCCGGTCGCGCGCGTGCAAAAGATCACTCAGGAGCGCCTCTTCATCTTCGAGCCAAGGAAGAAACGACTCGATGCCATCAAAAATCTCGCCCGACGCGATGCGCGAGAACTGCTCTTGTGCGTAGGTCTCCGACTGGGCAAGTTGCGCGGCCCGCGCGCGATGCGACTTCGTAAGTGCGAACTCACGGCAGGCGAAGATCTCGACCTGTTCAAGGTCACGGACTGAGCGCTGGTCGGCAAGGTCAAACTCGGTCAATCGGTCGATCTCATCCCCAAAGCAGTCAATCCGGACGCCGATCTCTCCGGTGGAGGGGTACATGTCGACGATGCCACCGCGCACCGCGATCTCTCCCCGGTGTTCAACCTGGTACTCGCGGCGATAACCGAGCCGCACTGCTCGACTCACGATCTCCTCCACCCCGACCGGGTCACCCTTTGCGAGTCGGAACGACCCGGCAGGATCGCCCGTCGCCATTCTCTGCAAGAGCGCCTTGACCGGTGCAACGACACAGAGTGAGGGTGAGTTCACCTCCAGATGCTGATCCCGGATCCGGGAGATGGTGCGCATCCTCAGACCCATCGTCTCGGTATTCGGAGAGACGCGCTCAAACGGAAGGGTCTCCCACGCGGGAAACACGAGCACGCGGTCCTCATCGAGGAACGCGCGCAACTCATGGACGAGGCGCTCCGAGTCTCCCGTTGTCGGCGTCGCGAAGAGCACGACCGGTGCGGATCCAAGGTCGACGACCGAGGCCAAGATGAAGGCGCGGATGTTCTCCGAGACCGGGACGAATGCATCTTCTGTTCCGAGCATCGCGGCGAGGGCACGATCACCGGCGATAAGACGCGTGAGAGGACCGAGTGGCGCCGAAGTCATCGCACGTTGAAATGCGTCATCGCCTGGGAGACACCCTCGTCGAGGATCATCTCGAGCGCATCAGCGGCGCGCTCGCAGGCATCGTCGAGGATTGCCTGTACCTCGCGCGTCACGCGCCCGAGCACATAGTTGGCACCTGACATCGCCCCTGGCGGCTTACCGACCCCGATCCGGATTCGGACAAAATCAAGCTCATGCAGATGCGATCCAATTGATCGAAGTCCGTTGTGTCCTGCCGTTCCGCCACCGAGCTTTATCCGAACGGTTCCCGGCGCAAGATCGAGCTCATCGTGGATCACGACAAGATGGGCGAGTGGCGACTCCTCATCGCCGAGATAGTGCCGGACCAAGGGCGCGGCGGCGAGTCCTGTTTCGTTCATGAATGTCATTGGAAGCGCGAACACGACCCGTCTCCCTTGAATCTCGGTGATCGCAACGCGTGACATTGCATTCTTTTGCGCGCCAAAGGAGAGGAGGTTGCGCGTGCCAAGGATGCGGACGGTCCTCGCACCAACATTGTGACGGGTTCCGTCGTATTTCAATCCAGGGTTGCCCAGACCGATGACGAGGAGTGTTGTCATGGAATCATCTCGGAGCCAAGTCTGCCCGAGCGCGATTCGAGTGCTTTAATCGCCCTCTGTGGCAGCTGGCTCCTCCACAGTGGCTTCCTCGCTGCTCGTCTCGGCTTCGACCAATCCGCGAGGGGCAATTCCGGTCGCGACGGTGGTCTCAGGGTCGACATCGACCGTGACACCTGCAGGGATCGCAATCTCACTGACTCGAATCGCGTGTCCAAGCTCAAGCTGCGAAATATCGACCTCGAAATGCGCGGGAATATCCGCTGGCTTGGCCTTGACATGAAGGGTGAAGAGTGCCTGGTCGACATTCCCTCCAGCACGCGTCACGTTCAACGCCTCGCCGGTCAGCACCAGCGGGACCTCGGCCGAGACGACCTCGTCGCGGCTCACGACGAGGAAGTCGACATGGGCAATCGTGTGACGGATCGGATGGCGCTGAAGGTCACGCGCCATTGCGAGGTGTTTCTCTTTGCCGATCTTGAGGTCAAAAAGGACGTTCTCCCCGGCATCGGTCGCGAACGCCTGGCGCAACGCACGACCGTCGACGCTGATCGCGATCGGCCGCTCGCCGTGGCCGTAAACGACTCCGGGTACCCGACCCGACGCGCGAAGACGGCGCGACGCGCTGCTCCCATGATCGTTCCTTGGCTCGGCTACGAGAGCTATATCAGCCATGATGACGCGCTCCTCCTGGGCGAATTCGAATATGACCACCGGCACGGCGGCCAACAGAGGCCCAAACATTCGTCGCTTGGGCGAATCCATTCTAGGCGATGATGCGGCCAGCTCCCACACGGGTCAACCCTGCGAGCCCGAGATCCACGGATCTGTCAGCCATGAACGCTCAGGAGAGGTTCTGGCCGCCAAAGATCTCCGACACCGACGAGTCGGTGAAGACGGCGTTAATGGCATCGGCGATGACCGGAGCGACCGAAAGCGCCTCAAGATGCTCGATCGGGCGATCCTTGTCGAGTGGCAGGGTGTTGGTCACAACGACCCGCGAGATCGGGGCGGAGGCAAGTCGTTCGCGCGCCGGATCTGACAGCACGGGATGGGTGGCCATCACCCAGACATCGGTCGCACCCGCGTCGACGAGACGTCCAGCGGCCGCACAGACTGTGCCGGCGGTATCGATCATGTCGTCGATGATCACGCAGCGTCGACCCTCGACCGAACCGATCACCTCGAGTGCCTCGACCGCATTGACCTGGCCCTTGGGTCGCCGCTTGTGCACAAAGGCAAGGTCGGCGCCGAGTTGCTGCGCAAACCGTTCGGCAACCTTTACCCTTCCCGCGTCAGGAGAGACGATCACCATCTCCTCGGGCTCGTATCGGCGAAGGTATTCAAGAAGAACAGGGGCAGCGGTGAGGTGATCGACCGGAAAGTCGAAGAATCCCTGGATCTGACCGGAGTGCAGATCGATGCTCACCATCCGGGTCGCACCAGCCGCGGTCAAGAGGTCGGCGAGAAGCTTGGCGGTGATCGGCTCGCGGCCAGCTGACTTGCGGTCCTGGCGCGAGTATCCGTAGTAGGGACATACCGCGATGATCTGGTGCGCGGAGGCGCGCTTTGCTGCGTCGATCATGATCAACTGTTCCATGATCGAGTCATTCACCGGACGACAGTGCGCCTGGACGATAAAGACATCGGAACCGCGGATCGAGTCGTCGTAGCGGCAGTGGATCTGCCCGTCTGCGAACTCGGTGAGGTGTGCCTCCCCGATCTCTATTCCAAGACAGCTTGCAATCTCGCGGGCGAGCGCAGGATGCGAACGACCACTGAACAGCTCGAGGCGCCGCTTTGGCACTAGCTCCATGGGATATCCCTTTCAATGATCGATCCAACAGCCCGCAGCTACCGCGCGACATCATTGCGCGTTCGTGCGCGAAGTTCCGACACTGACAAACTACGTCAGAAGGGAGCGACCGCTGCGAAGTACGGACCGGTAACCTCGCCGTCGGCAACTGCCGTCCCGGGCGCGAGCACGGCGAACGGGCCAACTTCGGCATTCGCGCCAACATGGGCACGAAGGGCGTCAACCGAACGGAGCACTGCACACGCACCGACCGTGGTATCGACAAGGTGGCAGTCCGGGCCGATGACTGCACCGCTCTCGATCACGGTCTTTCCCTCGAGAACGACATTTGGAAAGAGCGTCACCTCCTCACCGAGTTCGACCGTCGTGTCAAGGTAGACCTGGTTCGGATTCAACATCGTCACGCCCCGTCGCATCCAGTCGCTGTTGATACGGTTGCGCAGGGTCTCTTGCGCGATGGCGAGCTGCGAGCGGTCATTGACCCCTGCGACCTCCCGGGCGTCGTCAACCACCATCGAGGCCACCAGGTAACCCGCCTCTCCGAGCACGGCGACAACATCGGTGAGGTAGTACTCGCCCTGCACGTTGTCAGAAGAGATACGCCGCAGACTCGGCGCAAGAATTGGAGGGTCAAAACAGTAGATCGACGTGGCGACCTCGTGGATCTCCCGTTCAGCCTCCGTGGCATCACCGTGTTCGACAATCTTCAAGACGCGACCGTTCCTTGACCGGACGATCCTGCCATATCCGGTCGGGTCGCCCATCACCGCACTGAGTAGCGTGACTCCGGACCTCTGCTGTCGGTGCGCCTCAACAAAACGACGCAACGTCTCTGGTCGAACGAGTGGAGCATCTCCGGGGAGTACGAGCAGCTCTCCCTCGTCAAGATCGCTGTCGCGTTCAAAGCCGGTCAAACCGACGGCAACGGCATCACCGGTTCCACGTCGCTCGTGTTGCTCAACAAAGCTCAGCGAGAGGCCATCTGGTGCCTCGGACTCGATCGCCTTGATCACCTCGACGCCATGGAAGCCCACAACGACCACGACATGATCGACGCAAAGCGTATTGAGCGCATCGAGCACATGGAGCACCATCGGTCGGCCACACAGCCGATGGAGCGGCTTGGGGAGCGACGACCTCATGCGCGAACCCTCTCCGGCTGCCAGAACGATCGCTCGGATTGGTCGGGAACTCATCTCTCTATTCTTTAGCAACTCTTCTTGGGAAAAACGTCGATTCAAGGCGGATTATTTCTGCAAGATGAATTGACCCGCCGAGATAGTTCCTTAGTGCTCTGGAACGTAATTTCGATCACGTATTCCTGGCAGATCACGCGGCCAGAAGGTAGTCGTCCTTTTCGGCCAGCTTCTTCATGAGCAGAGCGAGGTCGTCACGGGTGAACTTCCATTCGAAGGGTGTGGCCAC
>DATKRV010000026.1:0-9758 GCA_035532075.1 Acidimicrobiales bacterium
TTTCAACGGATGTCATGGTGTTGTCCTCCCACTGTCTCCGTAGACGCCAAGGACTTGATCGGCGCGTGGCGCAATGGACTTGATTGCTGGCGGCGATGGGAGATGTGCCAACTGATTGAGAACCGCTCAATCACGGTCACTACGCCATAAAGTAGCGATCCAAGGATAGAAAGGTTGATGATCCCGACCATGATCGGGGCAGAATCAGCATTGCCCTCACCCGCGACAATTAGATAGCCAAGACCGTTGTTACCTCCGATGAACTCGCCTACGACGGCGCCAATTACTGCCAGCGTGATACCGACTTTCGCTCCGCTGAAAATCTGCGGAAGTGCACCGGGAAGCTTGACGTAGCGATAGAAGGCAATCCGGCTCATCTGCATTGACCGGGCGAGTTCATCCATAGCCTCGGACACCGACGCGAAACCCGCGAGTGAGCTTACCAGCACAGGGAAGAACGCGAGGAGCGCAGCGAGGACGATCTTTGATTGAATACCAAACCCGAATATGAGAAGCATCCACGGAGCAATTGCAATTTTCGGGAGCACCTGCAAGAAAAGTAAGTATGGCCAGACGATCCTCCGGAAAGCCGGGGTCAAGTCGAAACAGATTGCAAAAAGCAGCCCAACTAAGAGGCCGAGTCCGAATCCTGCAATAATCTCAACGAGAGTGGTCCTGCTCGCAGATAGTACGAGAGCCCAGTGATCCCTGTAATAGGTAAACACGCCGGCCACGCCCGGGAGGATATATATCGGCGGATGGACTAACACCATGATCAATTGCCAGATGCCGACAGCGACACCGACATAACACAAAAAAACGGCGAGCCGTAACAGGGTTTGCCACCTCAACACCTGCCGAACGCGAGATATCGACATACGCGTCGCGTCGTCAACCAGTCCCGAAGAGTCAGACTCCTTAGTCTTCTCAGCATCGCTCGGCGTAATTACAAACGTATTCACCCCCGAGTCCCCCGAACAGCGTTCCAAAGTTCCAATGAAAACCCTTCCCGACTCTCAGCAACAATGCTCATGACACAGGTCCCTCTGAAGATCGAATGCGCTCGATCGCTTCTCGCACACCGACACGGAAAAGTTCGGTATCGTGCCCGAGGGACACGAACGCAGCACCTATCGCATTGAGCAGATCGCGGCCTTGGGCGAGACTGCCACCCTTGGCTGGTGACCCTGAACTCCGCGTATATCCGAGCATCGAAGTGATGTCACCGGCGCTGGATGGTCGGTCTGGGTCACCTTCGGCAACGGCGAGGTCGCTCGAACCGACAGTGATCACATCAATACGCGTCTCCGCGAGCAGGCGGGGAAGAGCCTGTCGCAGACCAAGCGTCTCGACTTGAACCACGACTACCACCGCGTCATTCGCTGTGGTCATCAGCCTGCTTCGTTTCACCGGCCCCTCATTGGCAAGACGACCGAAGACTGTATGCGAAGAAAATCCACGCGAGCCAAGAGGCGGAAAATAGATTGCGTCGAGAGCTCCAGCAACCTCGTCGAAGTTCTCGGCGCCGGCGAGCATAATGCCAAGTGCACCAAGATCGACCAATCGCCCAATCGGTCCGTCGCCGGCAATCCGGACGATCGGTGTCACGCCGCGCAGCAGTGCGATTTCAAATCGGACTGACAGCGCTGATTCGTCAAGCGGACCGTGTTCACAATCGAAGATGACAAAATCGAGTCCAGTGGCTGCGATCTCATCGATGATCTCGATGGCAACGCCAGCAGAGACAAAAACTCCAAGGCATCGTTCGTCTCGACGTACTCGGTTCTTCAAGGTCGCGGCGCGAAGAGTGGTCATGAGAGGATTCGCGGGGTAATGGCCAAACCGCTGGTTTCCAGCATTTTGAAAATGGCGGTGGCTTCGATAGGCGTCCCGTCCGATGACGAACATGTTCTCAAGAGTTCGTCGATCCACCGCTCCGAATTGACGCCGCCAAATCGCTCTGTCACGCGGCTCGAACCAAAGACAAGGCGATACTTATCCCGAACCTCCTGCCAGGTCATCGGTTGAAGTGCACATCCCTTCGGATCGATGACAGTCATTTCCCCAATAGAACCATCCGACCACGTCACGCGTACGCGTCCAGCCCAATGATCCGGATAGAGCACGGTAAGTTCACCGTCGACCACGATTTGCACCAGGTTCATAAACGCGCGTAGCGCCTCATCGTCGCGCACGGGGTGTCGGCTAACGTCCCATAGGCGTGCAGGGTCATACGCCGCAAGGCCGAGTAGATACTGAACACCCGGTGTTAGTCGGTGGTGAGGTGGATCCTTTCGATCTATGTTTACTGCGAACTGTGCCGGCGAGAAAACCTCAACGCCAACACACTCTGTGACATCGCGGCCCGAAACAAGCGATATGAAGGCTTCAACAGCCGACAGGGACTGGCGCTGGGTACGAAAAGGCTTAATATCAATGTGCTCGATCCAACGACTGAATCGTCTGTCATCGAAGCATTCGAGATCAACAGCAATGCCAACTGCTCTCTCGAATGAGCCCTCAAGGAAACGCAGATCACCCTGCATGCCCTGCGAGGCTGCGACCGCGGCATAGTACCCCTCGGTAGCCGCACGCCCAAGGGAGAACCACCGCGATGTCATGCCACCCCCTGTGTCTCCAACCATGCCTACCGAGCGCGAAGCGGCAATAGACAACGCATGCGCCATTTGATCCGCAGAGAGGCCAAGAAGATAACCAGTCGCTGCGGCTGCACCGAAAGGCGCAGCAAGATATGTCGGCCAGATCCCCTTATAAATTTGGTTCGCGCCATCGGTCGCCATGCCGAGCGTCGCCATGGCTTCATATCCAGCAACCATCGCAATCAGCAGATCGTCTTCGCCAACATGACCACCCAGACCGCGAGCGGTAACGAGGACAGTCGGCACGATAACTGAACCCACTGTTGTACACGATCCGATGTGGATGTCATCGAGCTCAGTCGATCGGGCGATCCCGCACAAAAGGGTCAGTAGGTCGCCTGCGGACATATCATCTTGCGTTGACAACCTCCCGACCACCCGATGGAGCGAAACCGCCTCATCAGTGCCGAGCGCTGCGACAAGGCAGCACACTGTGTCAAAAAGACGCATCCGGGCCGCCGCGACCGCAGTATCTTCGGGCGCTAGACAACGCAACGTGGCAATTAGCGTCGCAAGCCGGACAAGCGCTGGTGGTTGTTCGACGGGAGTACTTTCAGTAGTCGCTCCTGTCGCAATGCCCTCAACGGTCGACATCGACCGGTTCGGTTCTGGCTAGGCGCCGCTTCGTCCGAGTGTCAGCGGTGGCGGGCACATCGACGACATTCCCATCGGACCCCAGCACGACTCCATAGTCCTCAAGTGCGGCCCCAATTGAGACATATCCGCTGAGCACATCGTCGAGGACTCGCGCCGGGTCCCGGTCAAACGGATCGCCCCAGCCACCACCGCCGGGAGTCTCACCCCTAACCGTCGTTCCAGCCACAGTTTGAAATCGCACTAAATTGGTCTTCTCCCACTCACCCTCAGGAACTTTGACCCAGTTCGCGCCCCGTCGCCCGGGCTCACCACCAAAAAGACCCCAAGGAGGGCAGTTGCTTCGCCGGTCTCTCGGAATTCCCCATCGACCATCAACAAGACTCCTAATGGAGAGGCTGAGACCAAGACCGCCACGAAACTTGCCTGGTCCACCCGAGTCGCGCCGCAATGCGCGCTCCTCGACAACGACGGGAGTCTTCAGTTCAATCGCCTCAATCGGTGCATTTCGGACGTCACCTTGACAGACGGTAACTGAGGCCGATGGCCCATCACCGACAGGACGTCCCCCCCATCCACCGCCATCGATCGACTGGAGAATCACACTCTTGTTCCGTCTCAAGTCAAAGCCCCAGAAGGACCGACCGATACCCATGTAACCGAGATGACCAGCTGGAATCCGATCCGGAATCGCCTCTGCGAGTGAACGAAAAACCGTGTCAACACTTCCAGCGATGACGCTTGACCAGTTGCCTGTCGAGGCCGGATACGTCGCCATCATGATGGAGCCCTCGGGAATGATCGCTTTCAACCCCGCAAATGAGCCTTCGTTTGCTGCGGCACTGGGAGCAGTTAACGCTTTGTAGGCAATATACGCCGCGGCCATGGTACGGGCATTCATGTTACCGACCTGCTGGTCCGCAGTGCCGGTGAAATCGATCGTCATATCACTACCCTCAACTGTCACCTTGACGTGGATATAGACCGGCGGCGCGTCGGCGCGGTAGTCATCGATAAGATTTTCAGCCTCGTAAACGCCATCGGGGATCGTTTCGACAGCGGCGCGACAGCGGCGCTCGGTCTGATCAAAGATGATTTGCGTCGCCCTGGCAATCATCTCTGCGCCATATCGAGTGTACATATCCTCAAGACGACGCTCGGCAAGTCGACACGCGGCGATCTGCGAGCGGAGATCGCCCATGGCGTTCTCCGGAAAGCGAATGTTGTCTCGGATCATTTTGACGAGCTTCTCATCCGGTTCGCCAGCTTCATAAATCTTCAACTGGTCAACTTGGAGCCCAGCGCACCACGGGTCGAAAGATTCGGTTCCAGGACCAAACCCCGTCGAGAGACCCCCGATATCGACCCAGTGTGCCCGAACTGCAGGGAATGCAGTGAGCTTCCCATCGATGAAGAAGGGGGTATAGATCACCACATTATTAAGGTGCTGGCCCGCGACTGCGGGATGGTTCATCATGACTACGTCGCCAGGCGCAAACCCTTCGGCACGATGTTTCTCCATACCGTCTTGGACTATCACACCCATGTCTGCGATGAAATGAGAGACCCCGCCGATGTTCTGCGCGAGGAGACGACCTTGCGGATCGAGCAAAGTGCAGCTGTAATCCCGGACTTCGTAAATCATCATGTTGTACGAGGTCCGCTGGAGGTCATATGACATCTCATTGGTTATCGCCGGAAGCCCGTTACGGATTACCTCAAGTGTCACCGGATCGATCGCGGTAGCCTCAACACTCATATCGTTCCCCCGATCGATACAACAAGTTCACCGGTCTCTGCCACCATCGCCTCGTCGCTGGGGAATAGCACCGTGGTCGACGCGTACTCTTCAATCACTGCAGGACCTATGACTGTTTGCCCGGGTGCAAGTGCCGCCCGATGATAGACAGGGCATTCAACTACCGACGTCGAATCCTCAAGGCAGACTTTCCGGTACGAGACCGGGGTCGGCGGTCCGCCCGCGTCGATCAATACTGTTAGCGGCATGCGTTCGCGCGCACCGCGGACGCTTACGCGGACATTAACCACCTCAATCGCTTCCTCGGGGGCAGCATGCCCGTAATTGCGATCGTGTATCTCGTCGAACCGACTGCGCACTGACGCGACTAGCCCATCGGTGGCGTTCAACTCATGTCGGTAAACCGGAACTGAAAGCGTAAATTCTTGCCCTTCATACCGAAGGTCAAGGAAGCACTGAAAGGACGTCTCAGCATCCACTGAAAGTTCGCGGACAAGGACGCGTTGGCCCTCGTCGATAAGATTATCGATCACGTTGCGCAAAGCCGCCAGATCGACCTGTTTAAGTAACCCGTAGAATGTTTGTACATAATCATGACGCAGGTCGCAGAGGAGCATGCCGCGCGCAGAGAAGTGTGCTGGAAGAACAGGAATGACCACCTTCGGGATGGATAATTCACGAGCAATCAGGGATGCGTGAACTGGTCCCGCCCCGCCAGTAGCTACCATGGCGAAATCTCGGGGGTCGAATCCACGCTCGACGGAGATCCCCCGAACCGCTAGTGACATCTTCGCTACCGCGATCTGGATGATTGCAAGCGCTGCACCATTGGCGTCGAGATTGAACGTTTTGCCAAGACCCTCCACGACAGAGCGAGCCGCGTCAACATCGAGGTCCATCTCGCCTCCAAGGAAACTGCTCCACCCGATCCGCCCGAGAATCACGTCCGCGTCAGTGACGGTCGCCTGCGTGCCACCCCGGCCGTAACAGATCGGACCGGGATCAGCACCAGCACTGCGCGGTCCCACATCGAGTGCGCCCACCTCGTCAACCCAAGCGATGGAACCGCCGCCAGTACCTATTTCGACAATGTCTACGACGGGAAGCATCGCAGGATGTCCGGTTGAATAGCCACCAATGTAGTAACCGTCGGCAATCGATGGTTCGCGACCTTGGACAAGGCTCGCCTTGGCCGTTGTCCCACCCATATCGAACGCAATGCTATTTGCGAATCCGAGATCGCTCGCCACGTATGCCGAAGCCATCACGCCTCCGACCGGTCCTGACTCCATCATCGCGACCGGCGAACGCTTCGCAGTTTCAGCAGACATGAGGCCGCCGTTCGATTGCATAATGTACGTGTCTCCGGAGAACCCATGCTCCCGGAACAGATTTTCAAGGTCCTCGATGTACAGGCTTGTTCTAGGTCCGATGAAAGCGTTCAGCACAGTTGTTGACATCCGCTCATACTCTCCGTACTGACGGGTAATGTCATGAGAGAGCGTGATGTACACGTCTGGATTCGCCTCGCGAAGAAGTTCCCCCATTCGGATTTCGTCCGTTGGGTCCGCGTAGGAATGTAGGAAACAGACCGCAATCGCCTCAGCGCCGCTGGAAACAATCGTTTGAGCTACTGATCGGGCCTGCTTCTCGTCAAAGGAACGAAGCACATTTCCTGTGGCAGACGTGCGTTGATTCACCTCGAAGGTCAGTCTGGGAGGAGCGAGCGGCAATGGTCGTTCGAAAAAGATGTTGTACGCGTCCGGTCGGTTACCACGTCCAATCTGATAGACGTCTCGCGTCCCCTTCGTTACGACAAGTGCCGTTAATGCTCCGGTGCGCTCAATAGCCGTATTGATTGCAACAGTGCTTCCGTGCACAAACGCATTTACCGCGCTGAGGTCAACGCCACTCTTGTTCACGCAGTCCATAACGCCGACCGAGAAATCGTGGGGTGTTGAGAGACATTTCGCCTCATACGTGACGGCTCGCTCAGAATCAAACGCGAACAAATCTGTGAATGTTCCACCAATGTCGACAGCCAAATTGAACGTCACACAACCTTCTCCTAGCCCCATATTGACCAGCAAACAATTCTCACAAAATCACATTATGCAGCTGCATAATGTGCTGTCAACCACTCTATGCCAGCACCCACGTAGGCACAAGACCCTCAAAAACCTGCCAAGAGGGACGCAGCTACTGCATATCGAATAGCCCAGTCAGATGGGCGGTGGCGAGATCTAACTCGGGCACGCTGGATTCCACACTAAATCGCTCGAGGCGGATCGAGCGCGCATCCATCGTATGTTGTTGACCAATCGCCATTGCCTCATCGCTATTGCCGTCTGAAACAGCATCTAACAGTTTGCGGTGTTGCACGAGAATCTGTTCAAGACGTCCCTGATGGACCATCGTTGTCTCACGAAAACGCGAAAGGTTGATATCAAGTCGATCGAGCATTTCCACGAGTATCCGATTGTGGCTCGCCTCACGCATCGCGTGATGAAACTGACTATTCAACTGGATAATGTTTTCACGAGACTGCTGATACGCCTCATGACTCGCGTCAAGAAGCGTCGAAAGAATCGAAAGATCGATATCGGTTCGATTAATTGCCGCCTCTCGTCCTACCTCGCCTTCGAGAGCAGCCTTGACATTGTAGATTTGGAGAATCTCAATTGGAGTAGGTTCAGTGATGCGAATGCCACCTCGTTCACGCTTGATGATTCCAGAATACTCAAGGGCACCGAGCGCCTCCCGAATCGGAGTGCGGCTGACGCCGTAAAGCTTTGCTAACTCATTTTCATGTGTGAGCGCGCCAGATGCCATTTTGCCATCGAGAATATCTTGAAGGATCCGTTCGAAAATCGACAGGTTCGCGTGGGTCATACCTCGAACGCCTTTCTGTATCACGACGTCGCAATGCTCGCGCCGTCACCTCTAGTACACCATGATTCTTTACCACATCGGATTGCATCCGCCACGAGACTACCTTGACCATTTCGCTTTATTTTCAAGTTCTCTTGCCGTATTAGCATTTTCAATGGCTGTGCTCGCCCACTCAAAGTCACGCTTGCGAAACTCAATCGAGTCGATTACAACAACTTTGTTCCTGGTGCGGTCACAAACGGGTCCGACGGCACAACACATCTTGACGCCAGCACGGGAAATACGTTCGCCAGCACGAGCGCGGTTGCCGAAGTTCTCGCGAATCGATCAGTGAAGATACTCTGGAAAACGTAACGAATAATGCTAATACCTCGAGGTTCTCGATACACGAGATCAGACGAGTCGTTTGTTTTGAAACATTCAGAGAGCCTCTCTCCAAGAAAACAGGCCTGCTACTGCGTTGCTACTCGACTCTACGGTAACGCGTGGAATCGGACTTATGACGTGGCTGCGACAGATAACCTGAGCTGCGCAAATGGATATGAAAAGATCCGACGGAACGTCATGGCTCGACTCTCAATCCGATGTCCTACGAAGAAGAAGACAGAACAGACGCTCCGTCGTGGTTTCCGTCCAGAAGCGCGGCGACCTGATGTGCCGCCTCTGACTGCATACCTGCGATCGTGTGCGAATAGGTATCAAGGGTGAGACTCACCGAAAAATGACCTAGGCGCTCTTGTGCCACCTTCGGTGAGATTCCGGCTGCGAGCATCGCAGTGGCATGGCTATGACGCAGTCCGTGCAATTTGATTGGTGGAAGTCCAGCGCTAGCTGCAAGACGAGAAAATGTTCGTGTGACAGTCGAAGGATTCAAGGACTCTCCCAATTCATCGACGAAGACAAGTCCAGATTCAGTCCAAACTTCTGCCGCTGCCAGCTTCTCTTTAGCAAGCCGTGTCTTCCACTTACGCAGCTGAACCGCGGTCTTGAGGTCAAGGTCAATGGATCGACGTGCGTTCGACGTTTTGGGCTCGCTTATCGTCGGCACACCCTTAACTAAAACAAGAGATTGCCGTATCGCGATACGAGATCCGTCTAGGTCTACGTCGATCCAACGCAAACCGATGAGCTCTCCGCGTCGTAAACCTGTCATGGCGACAAGGCGCCAAAGAGGAGCGAGCCGATCATCGGCCACGAATGACAGAAAAGCGCGCACCTGGTCTGGTGCCCACGACTCGATCTCAGGCCGAGGAGCGGTTGGGCGGTCCACCAAATCAGCTGGGTTTCGACCAAGAAGTTCCCAACGCACAGCATCGGCTAGACAACGATGCAAAAACGCATGAACGATCTGCACCGAACGCGCACCGAGTGGGCGACCATCGCGGCCGCCACCGGTCAACAAATCCGCGTAGAGCACCTGTAACTTTCCGGGATCAATACTGCGAAGAGGCAGGTGCCCGAGTCGCGGCTTCACGCGTTGCCAATTGATCTGATAGAGGTTTGCCGTTCCCGGACGAACTCGGGTCGCCTGCACTGGTAGCCATTGGTCCTCAATGAACTGCGTCAGGGTGAGGTTCGAGGGTGACACATATGTGCCTTGATCCAGCTTGACGAAATCTCGGGTTCGGGCCGACTTTGCCTCGGCAAGGGTATGAAAACCCCCTATCCATTTTTGCTGTCGCCTACTCGTTTCTGGATCGCGAGGTAGGGACAGGACATATGCATATCCATCGCCCCGTTTGTAGATGCCAGGCACCTTCGTCTTCTTTGAAGAGCTCGCCATATATCCCTCCATTTGAGGCGCTTGTCCAGACACCTGTTTAGCAGGTGTTTAGCACAGCAGATCTTCGAGT
>DATKRV010000027.1:0-7520 GCA_035532075.1 Acidimicrobiales bacterium
GGCTCCGAGGTCAAGTTTTTTTGCCACGGAACAACCGTTGGTACCAACGCGATCTTGGAAGAGAACGGCGCACGTACGGGACTTGTCGTGACGGAAGGATTCCGTGGAATCTATGAGATTGGCGAACAGAGCCGCCCATACGGGGCGTCGACCTATGACCTCTTCTATCAAAAGCCGAAGGTGCTCGTTCCGCCAAAGCTGACCGAGGAGATCCGTGAGCGGGTGCTATTTGATGGATCGGTTCACATCGAACTCGATAGAGAGAGCGCCCTAGGTGCGATAAGGCGCATGGTTGCGCACGGGGTCGAGTCCGTCGCCGTCTGTCTTCTCTTTTCGTTTATGAACTCAGATCATGAACGACAGCTTGGTCGATGGTTCGAAGAGTTTGCGCCAGATATCAACGTATCGCTCTCGTGTGAGATCATCCCGCAGATTCGTGAGTATTACCGGCTTTCAACGACCGTCGTGAACGCATATCTGAATCCGCTCATGGAGCGTTATCTCGTGTTGCTTGATGAGCGACTTGTCGGGTTGGGATTCCTCGGTGATCAGCGATACATCATGCGTTCAAATGGCGGCGTCTCGGGTTTTGCTGTCGCTGCACAGCGGAGCGTCCAGACGATCCTTTCGGGCCCAGCCGCAGGGGTGATTGCTGCGACGCGTGTTTTGGAGGCCTCCGAGCGGTTCGAGAACGTCGTTACGTTTGACATGGGAGGAACTTCGACAGACGTTGCGCTGATCGAGAATCGCACCCCCGTTCGCCGAATGGGGGGAAAGGTGTACGGACGCGACGTACTCGTTCCGATGCTCGATATTCATACCGTCGCGGCCGGTGGGGGAACGCTGGCGTGGGTCGACGGTTCTGGCGTGCTCCAGGTCGGTCCTCAGTCTGCCGGTGCCGATCCCGGTCCCGCCTGTTATGGCAAGGGTGGACAACAACCGACGATCACCGACGCGAATGTTGTTCTCGGACTTCTGAGCGTCGATACGCCGCTCGCTGGCGGAGCGATGCAGGTCGATCGCAACCTGGCTTTTGAGGCGGTGCAGAAATATGTTGCCGATCCACTTGGCCTCTCGGTCGTCGAGGCAGCGAGGGGAATCATTGAGATTGTGAATGTCAAGATGGAAGAGGCGGTGAAGACCGTATCGAGTAATCGGGGTTATGACCTTCGCGATTTCCACCTGCTTGCATTTGGAGGTGCGGGACCGTTGCATGCATCATCGATCGCCTCCGACCTTGGGATGAAGGGCGCAATCATTCCGGCTCTTCCCGGGGTGTTTTCCGCCCTTGGGCTCCTTCTCTCGGACGTTCGACAGGACTACGTATTTTCAGAGCTAGCCGGCATCCACAGAGTCAGTGCGCAACACGTGAGTGAGGCATTCGAGAAGCTTCGCGTTCAAGGCGAGCGTGATCTCCTCGCTCAGGGATTTGGCGAGGATCAATTGCAGTTTGAGTACGCATTTGATCTGCGCTACATCGGTCAGGCCTATGAACTCACGGTCGGCATCAATGAGCCGGTACGGAGCGAGGCAGATCTTGGGGCGGTTCGGGTAAAATTTGACGCATACCACGAACAGCTGACGGGTCACGCGGCGCGTGATGAGCAAGTGGAGATCGTGAACTATCGGCTCGCGGCGGTGGCCAAGGTTCCCCAGGCTCCTATTGTCTCTCCGTTCCAGAGGCCATCCGAAATCAGCGACGCAAAAATCGGCTCCTGCGAGACACATATGGGAGTCTCGAACACCTTGACCGATCTCTATGACCGAACGAAGTTGGCGGAGGGATCGGTGATCAGGGGTCCGGCAATTCTCCTGCAGGGAGACTCGACGACCGTTTTATATCCCGAACAGACGGCAACGGTTGTAGAGCTCGGCATGATTGAGATCCGCGCGGACGCAGCGGCGCCTTAGGTTGCCACTCCGCTCTCGAAGGTTTTCGATCGCGGAGGATCAACTGCACGGGGAGGTTCGACGATGGTGTTAACGGGCCTCGTGAAGCGCGTACAGATTTATTGCGGTGTCGCGGACAACTTTTCGGTAGATCTCAGGATCGAGGTATCCGAGGTTCTCCGCGACGATCTCCTGCGAATGCGGCCAGGTCGAGTTGGGATGCGGATAGTCGTTTGACCACATGCATCCGTCGACTCCTTTCCACCAGCCGAGCAGTTTCATACCAATGGGATCACGGAAGAACGTGGAGAAGACCTGTGATCCGAAGTATTCCGATGGCAACTTCGACATTCCCGTTTGGCGCGATTCGCGGAAACGGTTGCAGTAATAGTCGAACTGGTCGAGGACAAAAGGTATCCAGCCGATTTCGTTCTCTACTGTGACGAGTTTCAGGTTTGGGTGGCGATCAAGCGCTCCGGAAAACATGATGTCGACCATCGCGTCACACGCCGCGTCCAGTTTTCGGATCACCGATCCTTTGTAGCCTTCGATCGATCGCTCAATCGGATCTTTGATTTTGCTCGTCTCTTTTCGGTTCCGATTGCTGCTGTAGTTAAACCCAGTGAGGATGTGCAGACTGACTGGCATGTTCAACGAGGCAGCAGCCTCCCAAAATGGCTCGTAATGCGAGCCTGAAAAGGGAAGGCTGGCATGCGGTGACTGCCATATCTGGCACCCGCGCAGTCCGCCACGGGCGCAGCGCTCGAGTTCTTTGACCCCAACATCTGTGTTGTACATCGAGATGAGGCCGATCCCGATGAGTGCCTCGGGTTTGACCTGGCAGAACTCCATGAGCCAGGAGTTGTAGCGCGAAAACGTCTGTTCCTGAAGGGATGCGTCGTCAAGGGCGAAGAGTTCAAGAGCGAGTGAGGGATAGAGCACCTCGCCATCGACTCCATCGGCAGCCATTTCATTGATCCGCGCGCTGGGGTCAACGCGACCCGGACGATCGTGAAAATCGCTTGGTGTGAAATGGCCGTCGGGCAAGATTCCGCTCCACAGACTCGGCTCTTCTATGACATGACTGTCTGCCGAGAAGAGTGGAATCGAGACCGATGTCGAGGAGGTGGATTTTGGATGCGCAGACTGATCCAGCGTGGCAAATCCCCCTTGCTCACCTCGTCGAACTCCTGAGCTGGATGCTACTCATGTTTTGTTCTTTTTCAAGAAGAAATGAAGATGCAATGGTGGACGCACCCAATTTGATCGTGGTGAAGAAGTCGATGCGCGCGGAGCTGTTCTAGTCGTCTCAGTGTGACAGATCACGCGATTGGGAGTTCCCTTCTTGGGTCTCGCGGTCTGTCCTCCAGTGTGGCAAGGTTCCAAATCTCGAAAATCCAGCGTTCAAGATCAAGAGTGCGAGGATATTCATGGTCCTGTCTACAGGAGACGTTGTCTTGGTATGAATCGAAATTCGACACGTGAACTCCAGCGGAATGCTAAAAATTCGAAAGCCCGGGGAAACGGAGTACTGAATTGTTCCATAATCTTTTAAGTGGACTAACCGTGCTTGGGACCACTCAGGGTCTTTTGTATCTCTTTGGGGGATCCATAATCGGCATGGTCTTTGGTGTCATTCCGGGTCTTGGCGGTGCGGTGGTTCTGAGCATCGTCCTTGTTTTTACCTATCACATCAGCCTTATTGGAACTATCTGTCTCTTTCTCGCAACCGGCGCAGCGAGCTATTACAGCGCGTCGGTTACCTCAATCTTGTTGAATACACCTGCACACCCGGAGGCATTCGCAGTCACCTTCGATGGTTTTCCGATGGCCCAGCGCGGAGAGGCTGGGAGGGCGCTCGGAATATCAGCGGCCTCCACCTGCATCGGTGGACTTATTGGCTGTGCCGTGGTGGTCGCACTTATTCCACTCGTCAACCAAATTCCGGGCATCTTTCATCCACCAGAGTTTGTTGCCCTAATCATGATTGCTCTGTTGTTGGTCGGCACGTTGGGCACGGACCGGGTGAGTAAGGCGATTATCTCCGCGGGAATCGGCATCGTGCTCTCTTCCATTGGTTCAGATCCGGTTACCGGTGCCTATCGATTCACCGGCGGTGCCATCAGCCTCATCGGTGGTATCTCGATTGTGTCGCTCGCACTGGGACTGTTTGCGGTTCCCCAGATGGTGCTCGTCTTTGGAACGGCGACGACGATCGCAAGCCAGGACATGATGGGCAACGAGGTCGATGCGAGCCTGACTGCGGTTCGGCTCGAGCGAGGATTCGGCAAGCAGGTCTTCCAGGGAATCGGCGAGTCCCTTCATCATTGGGTAGCTCTGATCCGCGGAGCGATCATCGGCGTCGTCTGTGGAATCATTCCTGGCATCGGAGGGTTTGCGGCAAACTTCCTCTCTTACGGCATCGCTCAACAGTCGAGTCGGCGCCGCGAGCTGTTTGGTACGGGGATCCCTGAGGGCATCATCGCCCCTGAGGCTTCTTCGATCTCAAAAGAGGTCGGCGGGATGATTCCGATCATTGCCCTTGGTATCCCCGGTGGAATTTTTGGCGCGTTGTATGTCGCCGCTCTCACCATCAAGGGCATTCGGTTCGGAGGGAACTTCACGAAGGACTATCCCTCTCTGCCCTACGAGATGATCTGGGTCATTGCACTCTCGGGAATCATTGGGACTGCGATCGGGTTGGCCTTCTCCCCGATCCTTGCACGTGTGACGCGCGTTCCCGGTCCACTGCTGGTGCCGTTCATTATGTGTCTCACGCTGCTCGGACCGTTCATCGCAGATGTCTCTTTCTTCTCGACGATTGAGGCACTCATCTTCTGCATCGTTGGCTTTATCATGCGCCGTTTACGGTATTCATTGGCGGCTTTTGCGATGGGGTTGGTTCTCGGTCCAACGCTCGAAAACAACATCTGGCTGACGCATCAGGTCTTTCCTGGTTTTTCGCTCATTGCGGCCCGTCCATTGGCAGACGTTCTGATCTGCATCGCGATTGGAATCTTGGTCCTCAAGACGGTGCAGCTTCGCAAGGACACACAGAAGAACAATCCACCGATTCTCGAGCAGGACCCGACCAAGCGGGCTGAGATCGTTTCGGAACGATTCATGCGACAGAACCCATATCCTCAGCTCGCCTTTATCGTTTCGCTCCTGCTGTTTTGTCTCTCGTTGGGCTTCTCGGTCTATGCGATAAGCGCATATAGCTGGCAGTCCGCGCTGTTTCCGGTTCTCGGCGGAGGGCTCACGACGCTCGGTGCCGCGTGGCGGCTACCGGTTGACTTTGTGGCGTTTCGGCATTTCTTGCGCATGCGCCCCGCCCGTCGAGAGGCGGCAGCTCGTCAAGCGACCACGTCGGGGATCGATCCTGTCAGCGGCAGGCGTCTCCTCCCGGTGATCATCAACAAGGCCTGGGGAGTGAACGGTCAGTACTCGCGCGAACTCTTCGCCCTGGCAGTCTTTTGTCTTCTCGCCCTGGTCGTTTTCATCTTTGGCTATCTCGTTGCCGAACCGGTATTTGTGGTGCTCTATGGCATCTTCGCCACGAGGCGCGTGATGAAGTCTATGCGCGGCCGGATTATCTACTCAGTGGTCGGGGCCGCTACGATGTGGTACGCAACCTATGAGGTCCTGAACCTCCTTCACCTGTCGTTCAACCCGATTGTCCATCTTTGACGGTTGAACCGACATAGACAACTCGTCTTGGATCTTTGGCCATAGGTCGTGAATCCCCTGGTCACCTTTAATGCTTTGAGCGTCGTTCAGCCAGTTGGAAGATGGTCGAGAGGCCCCGACTCGAAAGGGATCACGAAACAATCCGCCGAGTCGAAATGCAGTAGTAACATCTCGACAGTTTGGCTTTGCAAATAATCCTAGGGGGAGAATTTTGAAAGACATTCGCAAGATACGAACTGGTCAGGTTCAAGGAAAAGTCCGCACCCATTCTCCAACGCTTCGCGCCGTACGTTCGACGCTCGTGTTGGCGACGGCATGCAGCCTCGTGGGTTCGGCGGCAGGAATTGCCGGAGCTGCGACCTCATCGGCGAGCGTGCGCGCACATAAGGCAACCACGGTCAAGCCAGACTTTGCCTTCTACCGTGGAAAGACGCTGAGTTTCATTACCGGAGGTGGTTCAGGAGCCGGATATGACGAATTTGCGCTCACCCTCGCTCCCGCTATAGGCAGCTATCTTCATGCCACCGTCAATGTCACCGACATTACGCCGGGCGCCACAATTCCCGGCTCTGACGAGGGAGCGGCGTCGGCCCCAAACGGATTGACGATCGCTATGGGATACTTCGGGGAATACATTCAGAATGACATCGAAGGCGTTCCAAGCGCCGCATACACGATCAAAGACCAAGAGCTTATTGGGGGAGCAGGACCTCAGCCCTATGTCATCGCGGCTTTGAAGAGTACGGGTCTAACCCGACTCGGAACTGCGCTCAAGACGAAGAACGTCTGGGTTGGACTTGAGGGTCAGGGTGGAATGATGAATACGTTCCTCTTGGACGCGTACAAGTCGGCAGGCTCCACCATCCTGAGTGGTTATGGAAACGCTCCTGGTGCATTGGCGGGACTACTTCGCCATGATGGAACGATCGGGATCAACGCTGCTTCGGTGTTCATTCCGAGTATTCAATCAGGAGCGCTTGTTCCACTTGCCTCCTCGGTTCCCGCCGCGAAGGGCACGGTCGACTATGCAAGGATGTCGCATGTACCTACGCTGGCAACCTGGATGGCGGCGAATCCTCCAAAGGTGAAGTCGGCATTTGCTGCCATGAAGGTCATGAATGCCTTGGATGCAATGGCATTTGATACCCTGTTCGAGCCAAAGGGGACACCGATGAAGTACGTGGCGGCCCTTCAGGTTGCGTTCAAACATGCGATGCTTTCAAAGAGCGTCGATAACGCACTGCTGAACCTCGATATTCCTGACACCTATGTGGCGCCTCAGGAGATCACAAAGCAGATCAACGCGGCGACTCTGCCAGCGGGTGAGGCAGCTATTAAGCCCTATCTCACCCTCAACGCGAACGGTTGAGCCTCACCCATTGATAAAAATGCCAGATTCTGGCAACTTCGGATGAATATGAAGGGGCACCGTCAGCTTTCTTGCCGGTGCCCCTTCAACGATCTGACCCTCGAACTGTGTTGATTGCATTGATACTGGGCGGTCCCGTTCGAATCTCAAACCAAACTGACGCCGCTCTCATTCGTGCGTTTTGAGTTGCACCGTCTGGTGTTCATGATGCGATTTCCAAATTGCCTCGCAGATGCGGACAGTAGTCGCTCCCCAAGAACCATCGTGTTCTAGAGCATGTCCGTTTCGAATCGCGTTGTAGATTTCAGCAAAATCGACGGTTAGTCCGCCTTCGATGTCTGAACAGTCCACCTCACTCAACCCGAGATCGTTATAGAGCGTGAGCCCCTCCCGTGATTGACGGAGGTCGCCATCTTCTCCGCTGATAACCGTAAGCCCAACGAACCCCCATTTTCGCTTGGAGATGGCCGTCGGATCTGATTGAGTTCGAAGCGCGCGCCCGGCATCGCCGTATTTATCGAGCGACCAAGATTGGTTGTTGCGCATGTTCATCGACGCGTTGGGATCAGTA
>DATKRV010000028.1:0-76306 GCA_035532075.1 Acidimicrobiales bacterium
CGTAGATCTGCCGTGGCCGATCAGAACTTCGATGATCGGAGTGTCCCACAGCCCCTGACCTCGACCAACATCGAGCAGATCTCGAGCCTCAAGACCACCCGGGCCGTTCTTTGGTGAGCCAGTGCGACACACCAGCCAAGCGATGAAGAAGTCGACAATCAGAACGCGCCGAGGTGTTCATAGCTCCAAGCTGGACGTTGGTTGACTGTGTTCAAATAGCGTTGCCGACCTATGGTCACATAACGTTGCCGACGCATGTGCAAACAACGGTGCCGCTAACAACCCTCACCGATGAAGGGATCTGACTATCGGTCACTCGACCCGCACGTCCGGGGAGTTCCTGGTGCTTCTTCACGACCGCACGATCAATTCGCGCGTGGACGTGCGCTCTTTCCCCGGCTCTCGTAGGTGTCCATAGTGCGGACGCGAAGTGATGTCCGCGGTCTTCCCGTCATCAATTCAAACGGACTACAGATGATCCACGCGGGTCATGCACCCGGTGATTATTCAAGACAACCCTCATTGAACTCATAACTTGAATGGTCGACGAAAACTCTCCGCATCGCCATTTTGATAGATCGGGAACCTCGAAAACGGAGCGTATACGCGCGACGTGCATGCGCTTCCCCCTCCTTTCAACCTCCCAATTGATCTCCACGCAACCTCCCAACTCGCCTCCTTTTCTCATGTTCATCTACTTCTTATTGACCACTGTTGACCACGCCTTACCGTTCAAAAACTACCTCTGTACAGGTCGTTTGTCTTGTGTCATAGATGGAGATGTGTTGGACACCTCTGCATCTCTGATGCTCATCTCGCGAAGCGAGTTCTTTCACTCATGATGAGCTTCGTGAAGATGTCTCCCTCCTCGTGGAGCTATTACGCGAAGGAGGTCGCGAGTGGTCGGGAGGACTACTACGCGAGTGCTGCCGATCGTCCCGGACGCTTCGTCGGACGAGGAGCTGAGGCACTTGGACTGAGTGAATTGGCGATGAGTGCAGAGGCGCTCGAGCGCTTGTTTGGCCATGGCACCGATCCCCGCGATGGCTCACCACTCGGCAGATCGTTTGCACCCGGTGATGACCGTGTCGTCGCCGGGTTTGCGATGACCTTCGCACCCCCGAAGACCGTGAGTGTGCTCTGGGCCACAGCAGACGAGAAGACCTCTGCCGTGGTGCAAGACGCCCATGAGCAAGCCGTCGAGGTGGCGATGGGGTTCCTGGATGACCACGCCTCCTTTACCCGACGCGGTCACAACGGCATCCTCCAGGTCGACACGGAGGGCTTTGTCGGAGCTGTGTTCGTGCACCGCACCTCGCGCGCTGCTGACCCACAGCTGCATACCCACCTCCTTGTCGCCAACAAGGTGCGAGCCAGTGACGGCAAGTGGCTTGCGATCGATGCGCGCGAGCTCTTCACCCACCAGAAGGCCGCCGGCATGTTGTACAAAGCAGCTCTTCGCGCGGAGCTCACGACGTGTCTTGGACTCTCGTGGACAAAGGTGGACGATAACGGCGTCGCAGAGATCGAGGGCGTCCCGGTTGGCCTCGCGGACGCGTGGTCTGCGCGGCGCAAAGAGCTCAAGCAATGGGCAGACGAACTGATTGCTGAGGGCGAGGCCGATCTCGGACGGTCGATGACGCCAAATGAGCGTGCGGAGATCTTCCAGCTCGCCGCCTATCGCACCCCGAAGATCGATGCGGATACGACGACGGATGAACTGCGTGAACGATGGCAACAAGAGGCGACTGCCTTTGGCCATGATCCGACAACCTGGCTCGGTGAGGTCACCGGCAAGGTGATGAATGTCGTCAATCAGCGGATCGCCAGTCGGCAATTAGATACCGGACTCATCACCGAGGCCATCGCCCGCCTCCAGGACTCATCTGCGACCTTTGGCCGCGCGGACGCCGTCGAAGTACTCAGCACCATCGTCAGCGCGAATGACGCAAACTCGATGAAGGTCCGCATCGAAACACTCGCGACGAAAGTCCTCCGCGATCCAAGGGTCGTCTCTCTTGCTGGTCCACTTCCGGCCGTCGCCCCGGCATCGCTTCGCCGGAGAGACGGCATGTCGGCGATCGAGCGCCATGGGGCAACGCGCTTTTCGACCAAGGTCACTCTCGAGCGAGAGGCGAAGATCCTCGAAGCGGCCGCCAAGGGACTAGAGGCCGGTGTTGGCGTCGTCGACCGCCACATTGTCGATGCAACCTTGAACCAATCCTCCCTCGGTGAAGACCAGCGAAGGGCAGTCCGGGGCCTTCTCACCGGAGGTGAACAGATGGCGATCCTCGTCGGACCGGCAGGAGCTGGCAAGTCCCGGGCCCTGAACACCGCGCGGACGACCTGGGAGATGGCGGGCTATCGGACGCTTGGTCTTGCACCCTCTGCGATGGCCGCCTCGGTGTTATCCGAGGAGGCAGGACTGCGCACTGAGACCCTTGCGAAGTTCCTGCTGGAGATCGACCACCAATTATTGACAGGACCAGATGGTCCATCCCTCCACCATCGCTCCGTGGTGATCCTCGACGAGGCGGGCATGGCGCGCACCGATGACCTCGCCCGGCTTGTCGAGGTGGTGAGAAGAGCAGACGCCAAGCTTGTCCTCGTCGGTGATCCCCACCAGCTCGGAGCGGTCGGTCCCGGGGGAATCTTTCGCACGCTCGTTGGTGATCACGATGTCAACGAGCTTGAGACGATCCATCGCTTCAACCACGCCTGGGAGGCCCAGGCCTCGTTACGCCTTCGTGCCCGCGACCACCGCATCCTCCCCGTCTATCTCCGCCACGGCCGGATCGCAGATGGCAACAGAGAACAGATGCTCGATGAGGCGTTCCGACACTGGCGAAGCGCTCGCGACGAGGGCGCATCGATCGTCGTCATGGCGGGTGACAACGAGACGGCACGCGAACTTGGCCTGCGTTGCCGCGCAGACCGTATCGCGCGCTCAGAGGTCACCCAACATGGAGTGCAGATCCAGTCGGGAACAGTGGGAATTGGCGATGAGATCGTGACGCTCCGGAACGACCGGCGGTTACGTCCGAGTCCTGATGACTTCGTACGTAATGGTGATAGGTGGCGTGTTCTGGACTATGGCGGCGACGGGTCACTCCGTGTGGAGTCACTCCGAGGTGAATCGCGTGCCAACAGATCCACGAGCACCGTCATCCTTCCCGGTTCTTACGTCAGAGATCACGTCGCGCTCGGATACGCTCTCACGATCCACAAGGCACAGGGGATGACCACGGACCGTGCAGTCGTCATCGTCGATGAGCAGATGACCGCCCCACAGCTCTATGTCGCGATGAGCCGTGGGCGAGAAGAGAATCATGCGCTCGTCGTCTCAACGGACATTGCGATCGACGACCATGATCAGCGGCCATCTGTCAGTGCTATTGAACTCCTCGCCGGGGTGATGCGTCGAGAGGGCCAGGACCGTTCGGCTCATGACGTGATGCGGTCAAATCTTAACCTTTATGACAATGTCGTCCTCCTTCGCGATCTCCTTGAGGAGGCCCGACAGATGATCGACCGTGAGGCGGGACCTGATCACACCAAGGAGATCGCCAGCCTCACGCCCCGCGCGGATGTCGAAGCCGCGAGGACAAGACTCGATGTCACAGCACGGGACGTCCGGTCTGCACAACAGCATCGTCAACAGGCCGAGGACCGGGTCAGTGAATGTGAACACACGCCACTACGGGCGAAGCTCCCCGGTCAGCGTGGGGTAGGTGCCCGTATCGAATCGAACAATGCGCGCATCGTTGCCGGGCGACTGCTTCGTGAGGCTCAGTCAAGAGAACGTTCGGCACTCAAAGAATATGAATCTGCTCAGAGCCGACTCAATGAGAACCTTGATGCTGCTCGTGAGCTCGCTGTGTTCCAAGATGCACAGAGGACGCGCGAGGAGTGGCTCGGCGAACATCCCAATGAGGTGCGGTGGGCAAACGAGTTGGAAGAACGACTGCTCGAACGACATGAAAAACGTAGTGCGGGTGGAACTGAGAAGTTGACAGGGCGTGTGAGGCCTGCCGGTCCCTCAAAAGCTAAAGCCGTCGTAACGGCACGCGGTCTTGAGGCGTTGCCCTTGGACCAGATCGAGTCTCTAATCCGGGACCGGCAAATTCGCCAGCCAGATTCTGGCTATTTTGATGACGAAGTACATCGCTTGGGCCTGCCGCAAGAAGTACGTGGTCCGGTGATAGGTCGATGACAGCGTCTATGTGGAATGACGGGCCAGACCTGTCTGACAGACCATCCAGACACGCCCTCGACCTGTCGAGAAAACACAAGGCGAAAAACCGTGGTTCGTGGCTGGTCTTGGATGGCTGCGTTGCGCACGGAGTTCCATCAATACCTGCGCTTGAACTTTTGCGACGATTGTTTCGACGAGAGACATGGCATGAATCTGGCGCAGAAGTGGTTGTGGTTTCTCAAAAGACACTGAGCCGATATGTCTTGCGGACACGGGCGCGGTGGTGTTGGAAATGTTGGGCGCGATCTGGGCGCGATCGGGCGCGTAATTAACGGAGTTAGGGGATACCAGCGGTAACTGATGGACAGTTAAAAAAGTGGCTATAACCAGCGGAAATAGAAGAATTTCAAGAGAGCGGGCGACGGGAATCGAACCCGCGTTCTCAGCTTGGGAAGCTGATGTTCTGCCTCTGAACTACGCCCGCGCTATAACCGGAGCAAATCTGCTAAATGCAGTCGCCCGCCAGCCTTCACCACTGTATCGTGCTAACTAATCATGATTCTCTCCGACCGATCCATCCGCGAGGAAGTTTCCAATCGACGCATCATTATCGAGCCCTTTGACGACTCCTGTGTCCAACCATCGTCGGTCGACCTCCGCGTTGACCGGTTCTTTCGGGTCTTTCGAAATCACAGCCAGCGTGTGATCGATGTCAAAGACGACCAAGAGAACCTGACTGAGCTTGTTGAGGTTATCGAGGACGACGCGTTAATTTTGCATCCTGGAGAGTTTGTGCTCGGCTCGACGCTTGAACGGGTCGGTCTGCCTGATGATCTTGTCGGGCGTCTCGAGGGGAAATCGAGCCTTGGACGTCTCGGGCTGTTGATCCACACGACTGCGGGATTCGTTGATCCGGGCTTTGACGGGTACCTCACCCTCGAACTCTCCAATGTTGCCAATCTGCCGATCACGGTCTATCCCGGAATGAAGATTGGCCAGATCAGTTTCTTGCGCATGACGAGCGCGGCCGAGACACCCTATGGATCATCGACACTTGGCTCGAAATATCAGGGTCAACGAGGGCCGACACCGAGTCGGTACTTCGAGAACTTTCGAGAGACGAAGTAGCCAACGACGAAGCCGGTAGATGGAAAGGCCCCGGTCTTGTCGACCGGGGCCTTTCCAGGAACGCGTGGTGCTAGAGGGCGTCTGGCCCACGCTCACCGGTACGGATACGGATGACCTCCTCAACAGGGATCACCCACACCTTTCCATCTCCGATCTTTCCGGTCTGCGCGGTCGCGCAGATGGTGTCGGTCACATCGGTGACCTGCCCATCTTCGACAAGCACCTCGATACGGACCTTCGGTACAAGGTCGATGGTGTATTCCGCACCGCGGTAAGTCTCGGTGTGACCCTGTTGACGTCCGAATCCCTGAACCTCACTGAGGGTGAGCCCTTGGACACCGGCCGCTTTGAGGGCCTCTTTCACCTCGTCGAACTTGAATGGTTTGATAACCGCTACGACAAGTTTCATTAGACAGCTCCCTCCCCGGCCATGCCAACGAGCACGCCAGATCGTACGGCAGTTTGTGGTGGTTCCACCTCTTCATCGTGAACCGCCGCGTCTCCAATTTCGAGCTCAGCGTCGGTGTAGCGCAGAGGTATCACGAGACCAATGATCTTCAACAGAATAAAGGTGATGAGGCCATCCCAGATGATAACCGTGCCTGCGGTCAGGAACTGAATCAGCAGTCGATCCGAGTTGCCATACATCAGGCCAGCAACTCCATTTGCACCGCTCCACAGCGAAGGAAGGTTTGCCTTGCCCGACACATACTCGACCATGTAGGGGTCAGCGAAGACTCCGGTGAGGAGACCTCCGAGGAGCCCCGCCATGCCGTGGGTGTAGACGACGCCGAGGGCGTCATCGACCTTCGAGAACGGCCGGAATTTGGGAAGCCAGGTCCATGCGCAGAAGACGAGGAACGAAGCGATGACACCCATGAGCGCCGCAGCATTTCCATTGACAAATCCGGCAGCCGGGGTGATCGCGACTAGTCCGACGATCATTCCGTTGATCGAGCCAAGGAATGTCGGCTTCTTTGTTGGCCCAATGTAGGCGTCGCAGGCGACCCAGGTCAGGAGTGCCGTGGCCGTGCAGATGTTCGTGTTGAGCATTGCGGCAGCAGCGTCAGTACCGGCGAAATATGGGTCTCCGCCGTTGAATCCGTTCCATCCCAGCCAGAGGATTCCCGCACCCACGGCGACCAGCATGAGGTTGGTCGGTGGGAACGATTGACGATCTCTTGCGAGTCGAGGACCGATCACCCATGCAGCGACAAAGCCGGATACGCCAGCCGCGAGGTGGATGACGTATCCACCGGAGTAGTCAAGTGCACCCTTTTGTGCCCAGTAACCACCGCCCCAGATCAACATCGCGTTGACCGTGTACGCGCAGGTCGTCCATGAGGGCACGAAGATCAGCCACGCCTTGAAGTTCATGCGGCCAAGCACACTTCCCAAAAAGAGCAGTGGCGTAATCGCAGCAAAGACGAACTGGAAATAGGCGAGCGTTGCGGTTGGGAAGTGGAAGGCGGGGCTCGCTGAGGCGAGCAACGGGATCAACGCCTGATGGGTCTCTTGACCAGGACCGGTGATTGAACCCGGATGACCAAGAAATCCGTTCAGGATATTTGAGCTTGAACCACCGAGGTGGAATGGCGTGCCGAAGCCCATGTTGTAGCCCCAGAAAATCCACACGACGAGGACTGCGGCGAAGCCAGCGAAGGCCATCAACATGGTGTTGACCGCCCACTTCTTCTTCACCAGTCCGCCGTAGAGCACGGCAATGCCTGGGAGGCTCATCAGACCGACGAGCGTCGCCGCCGTCATCTGCCAGGAGTTGTCTCCTGCATTGAGCCATGTCGGATACGGGAAATACATCCGCTCTCCTTCCGTCTAACCGCAGATGCGGCGCTTAAGTGATGCGGTGATCGTAAAAGTGCTGCATTTCGCCGATGTGCCAGACGCGAGAATGTTGTGTTTCCCCGCTGTTAACCCCATGTAAAGTCCCTGATCAAGTACCAAAAAGGGTTGGAAATGGCTGAAATTTGGCCATGCAGGACCATTTGAGAGAGGGTCTTTTGACGCGGCGGCGGATCAGGGGGCATGAATGTGATACCTGCGGCCAGCCCGGTCGAAAAAGTTGATAGCCTCCGACTCAACTTTGCTATACTGGTTGCACGACGTTTGGGGCCGAGCACAGGGGAGCCTGTCTTTGGTGCCAACAGAGGCGGAGAAACCAACAAGATGGAGGCAAATACATGCCAAAGGCCGTAGGAATAGATCTCGGGACGACGAACTCCGTTGTCGCAATGCTCGAGGGTGGTGAGCCCACGGTCATTCCAAATGCCGAAGGGGAGCGCACCACACCGTCGGTGGTTGGATTCACGAAATCCGGCGAGGTGCTCGTTGGGACCGTCGCCAAGCGTCAGGCAATCACCAATCCAGATCGTACGATTCGGTCGGTCAAACGCCATATCGGAACAGGCTGGAAGGTCGATATCGACGGGAAGGACTACACCCCACAGGAGATATCGGCGCGCATCCTCCAAAAGCTCAAGCGAGACGCGGAGGCGTTCCTTGGCGATACGGTCACTCAGGCAGTGATCACTGTGCCCGCCTACTTTGATGATGCACAGCGAACAGCGACAAAAGAGGCCGGCCAGATTGCTGGACTCGAGGTGCTTCGCATCATCAACGAACCGACCGCTGCAGCGCTTGCCTACGGTCTTGACAAAGAGGGCGCTGATCAGACGGTGCTCGTCTTCGACCTTGGTGGGGGCACCTTCGATGTATCGGTGCTTGACATCGGTGACGGCGTTTTCGAAGTCAAGTCCACATCAGGGAATACCCATCTCGGTGGAGATGATTGGGATCAACGGGTCATCGACTGGTTGATCAAGACGTTCAAGGACACCGAAGGTGTTGACCTTGGCGCCGACAAGATGGCAACGCAGCGCCTCAAGGAGGCAGCGGAGAAGGCAAAGATCGAACTCTCCGCCGTCCAGGAGACGACGATCAACCTTCCCTTCATCACCGCAACTGCGGACGGACCAAAACATCTCGATCTCAAGTTGACGCGCGCGAAGTTCCAGGAATTGACTGCGGATCTCGTCGAGGCCTGTCGTTCTCCCTTCGAATCGGCGATCAAGGACGCTGGACTGTCCAAGACTGACATTGACCACGTCGTCATGGTTGGCGGGTCGACACGCATGCCCGCAATCCAAGAGCTTGTCGAAAAGCTCGCTGGCAAGGAACCGCACAAGGGTGTGAATCCCGATGAGGTTGTTGCTGTTGGCGCGGCGATTCAGGCCGGAGTCTTGAAGGGCGAGGTCAAAGATGTTCTCCTGCTTGACGTGACACCGCTGAGTCTTGGGATCGAGACCAAAGGTGGCATCATGCACCGGTTGATCGAGCGCAACACGACGATTCCAACGAAGCGTTCGGAGATCTTTACCACGGCCGAGGACAATCAGCCCTCGGTGGAGATCCATGTCCTCCAGGGCGAGCGGGAGATGGCGAGCTACAACAAGACGCTCGGCAAGTTCCAGCTTGTTGACCTGCCTCCGGCCCCGCAAGGAATTCCCCAGATCGAGGTCACCTTCGACATCGATGCGAACGGCATCGTTCACGTGTCTGCCAAAGACCGCGCGACGAGCAAGGAGCAGTCGATGACCATCACCGGTCAGTCGTCGTTGCCAAAGGAGGATATCGAGAAGATGGTGCGTGACGCGGAGGCGCACGCGGACGAGGATCGACGCCGCAAAGAGGAGGCGGAGACACGCAACAGCGCCGACACTTTGGTCTATCGCACCGAGAAGCTCATCAAGGACGAGGGTGAGAAGTTTACGGGAGATGAAAAAGACAAGGTCGAGTCCGCGCTCAAGACCTTGAAGGAGGCAATTGCCGGTAGCGATGTCGAGGCGATTCGCACCGCGACAGATGCATTGGTCAGCGCGTCGCAGTCATTTGCCCAACGACTCTATGAGCAGGCCTCTTCGCAGGAGAGCGCTGGGTCGTCGGGTGCTTCGGCAGCATCCGACGATGAGGTCGTCGACGCAGAAATCGTCGATGACCAAGGTGCAGATGCGTAATGAGTGCGCATCAAGCCTCCTCCGAATGGGGAGACGCTCGTGCCGGAGCGGACGACGCCTCGACCAATGATGGAGTTACGCAAGAGCGCGACCCGGTGAACGAAGAGGCCGAAGTGGCCGTGGATGGCGGCGACTTCGACCTCGATGAGTCGGTGATCGAGGCGGCAGAGGAGTCTGACCTGCCGCCTAGTGAGGTTGTGGGAGGACCCACTGACGAGGATCTTGTCACGCGAGAGCGCGATGAGTATCTCGATACGTTGAAAAGGCTCCAGGCCGAATTCGACAACTACCGGAAACGCGTCACCCGTCAGCAGGCCGAGTCGATTATGCGCGCCACGGAGTCATTGCTCGAGCGGCTCCTCCCAGTGCTTGATGCGCTGGATCTCGCACTCGCTCACCACGAGAGTTCCGCGCAAGAGGCTGGCGTCGATCGTCTGGCACTCACCCAGATCGCCGCTCTGGCGCGCGATGTTCTTTCCAAAGAGGGTCTCGAACGGATTGATGCAACCGGAGTTGCATTTGACCCGAATATCCATGATGCCGTGACGCATCTCGAACACGACGACGACACCGGCGAGGGCGGGGTGATTGTCTCCGAGGTGCTTCGTGCTGGATATCAGTTGAAGGGAAAGGTTGTGCGTCCTGCAATGGTTCAGGTGCGCGGGTAAGGAAGGTCAATGGCTCCACAGCGCGAGTGGTTCGAAAAGGACTATTACAAGGTGCTCGGTGTCTCCTCGGGGGCGACCGAGAAGGAGATCACGCGCGCGTACCGCAAACTTGCTAAGCAGTTCCATCCGGATGCAAATCCTGGCACCGAAGATCGCTTCAAGGAGATTTCGGCTGCCTATGACGTTCTCGGCGATGCCGCGAAGCGCAAGGAGTATGACGAAGTCCGTCGGATGGGTCCAACTGCCGCTGGGTTTGGAGGCGCGGGTTACGGCACGCACAACGCAGGCGGCTTCAGCTTCAACGTCGATGACCTCGGTGATCTTTTCGGTGGCGTGTTTCGACAGGGCAACTCCCGTCGGCGGTCAGGTTCACCCGCGCAGCGTGGTTCTGATCTCGAGGCCCGTTTGCACCTCTCGTTTGACGAGTCCGTCGAAGGGCTGGTGACGACCGTCAATGTCGCGAGCAATGTCACCTGCCCGACCTGCTCTGGGTCGGGTTCAAAGCCAGGGACGACGCCGGTTGTCTGTGCGGTGTGCGGCGGCACGGGCGTCACGAATGACAATCAGGGATTGTTCTCTCTCTCGACTCCGTGCGCCGAATGTCACGGCCGCGGGACAACGGTGATCGATCCGTGTCTGACCTGTTTTGGTACGGGATCAATACGTAAAGACCGTCAGGTGAAGGTGCGCATACCCTCTGGGGTCAGTGACGGTCAGCGCATCAGGATCAAAGGGCGTGGTGAACCAGGCAAGAACGGGGGGCCCGCGGGCGATCTTTTCGTGATGGTGAGCGTCGCGGCACATCCGTTGTTTGGAAGGCGAGGGCGCGACCTGACGCTCGTGGTTCCGGTTACCTTTGCCGAGGCGACACTTGGTGCACAGATCACCGTTCCATCGCTCGACAGTTCCGTCACGCTCAAGATTCCCGCAGGAACCAAGAGCGGAAGGATTTTCCGGGTCCGCGGACGGGGGATGCATCAAGGGGGTCACCAGGGAGATCTTCTTGTCACTGTCGAGGTCGATGTTCCCAAACATCTCACCAATGAACAGCGAGAGGCGATCGAGGCACTCGGCAAAACCATGTCGGGCGGCCTGCGCTCGCACCTAGGAGTGTGAGGAGCGTGACTGGAGAGCGCAAGGTGGCGCACACTCAGACGACCTATGTCATCTCTGTCGCGGCAGAGCGAGCGGGTGTGCATCCCCAGACTCTGCGTATCTATGAACGCAAGGGGCTTCTCGATCCCGATCGGACGCCTGGAGGATCGCGCCGTTACAGTGACGCGGACATCGCCCAGATGGCCCATATCCAAGCGCTCACCGGCCAGGGGATCAACCTCGAGGGCGTGCGCCGGATACTTGCTCTCGAAGCGCAGATCGCAAAGGTGAGCGAGCAGCTCGTCAACGCAATCGAGCTCGCGCGCCAGACAGTCGAGGCGACGCACCGCCAGTACCGACGCGATCTCGTACCGCTCCGCACTGGTCTCTTGCCGGTCAGGAGGCGCAAGTGATGTACGAAACGCGCGTAAAGAGATAAGGGGATCACATGGCGCTTGATCCGAACCGCTGGACACTCAAGACCCAAGAGGCCTTCCAGGAGGCAACGCGTCTTGCCGAGACGCTGAAGAACGCGGAAGTCACCCCTTGGCACATGTTGATGGCGGCTCTCAATCAAGAGGGTGGTGTAACCATTCCCATCCTCGATCGACTCGGCATCGAACCGCTCATGGCCCGAAACCACATCAATGATGAACTCGGGTCGTTGGGGAAGGTCTATGGCTCGGCACCTCCGGGACTCTCAAGGACGCTCCTCAGCGCGTTCGAACGGGCCGAGGAGGCGCAGCGCGAGATGGGCGACGAATACCTATCTGTTGAGCACCTCCTGCTCGCGCTCGCGGATGAGCTCGAGGTCAGTCGAGACAAAATGCTCAGCGCGTTGCGCGAGGTGCGCGGCGCCCACCGGGTGACGACACAGAATCCCGAAGAGTCGTATCAGTCACTCGAGCGTTACGGGCGAGATCTCACCGACCTTGCGAGGCGGGGCAAGCTCGATCCCGTCATTGGCCGTGACGAGGAGATCCGGCGCGTCATCCAGGTGCTCTCGCGTCGGACGAAGAACAATCCCGTCCTCATCGGTGAACCTGGTGTCGGCAAGACCGCGATCGTCGAAGGACTTGCGAACCGGATCGTTGAGGGTGACGTGCCGGAAGGACTCCGAAACAAGCGAGTGATCGCTCTCGACCTCTCTGCGATGGTCGCCGGCGCGAAATATCGTGGCGAATTCGAGGAGCGACTCCGCGCGGTCTTGAAAGAGATCACTGAGTCCGAGGGCCAGGTCATCACCTTTCTCGATGAGGTCCACACCATCGTCGGTGCAGGCGCAGCGGAGGGTGCTCTTGATGCAGGGAACATCATCAAGCCGATGCTGTCACGTGGCGAGTTGAGGATGATCGGGGCGACGACGCTCGACGAGTATCGAAAGAACATCGAGAAGGATGCCGCATTGGAGAGGCGTTTCCAGCCTGTCTATGTCGGGCCTCCTTCGGTCGACGACACCGTTGCGATCCTGCGTGGGCTCAAGGAACGCTACGAGGTCCATCATGGCGTGCGTATCCAGGATGCAGCGCTCGTCGCAGCGGCGGTGCTCTCTGATCGTTATGTCTCAGGCAGGTTCCTGCCTGACAAGGCGATCGATCTCGTCGATGAAGCCGCGAGCAAGTTACGTATCGAGATCGATTCGATGCCGACCGAGATCGACATCATCAGCCGTCGCGCCCGCCAGCTCGAGATTGAAAGAGTTGCTCTCGCCAAGGAGACTGATGTCGCCTCTATGACGCGTCTCGCCAGAATCGACGAGGAGCTCGCAAATCTTCGTGAGCAAGAGACGGCGATGACGGTCCACTGGCAGTCCGAGCGCGACGCGATCATGGCGATCCGTGAGCGGAAGGAGCGTCTGGAATCGCGTCGCGGAGACGCGGAACGTTTCGAGCGCGATGGCAATCTTGGCGCATCAGCAGAGATTCGTTATGGCGAACTCCCCGTTGTTGAACAGGAGATCGTTGCAGCGACAAGGAGGCTCGCTGATCTTCAGGAACACCAGAAGATGCTCAAGGAAGAAGTTGACGCGGAGGATATCGCCGAGGTCGTCTCGCGCTGGACTGGGGTACCGATCAGCCGTCTCATGCAGGGCGAAGTGCAAAAGCTCATCAAGATGGAAGATGAGTTGCATGAACGTGTTATTGGTCAGGATGACGCCGTGCGGATCGTCTCGAATGCAATCCGGCGGTCGCGTGCCGGTCTCTCTGATCCGAATCGACCAATCGGGTCGTTCCTTTTTCTCGGACCGACTGGCGTCGGCAAGACCGAGCTCGCACGTACCCTTGCGGAGTTCCTCTTTGACGACGACAAGTCGATGGTTCGAATTGATATGGGCGAGTATCAGGAGAAGCACGCAGTCGCAAGGCTTGTCGGTGCGCCCCCCGGGTATGTCGGCTATGACGAAGGAGGGCAGCTCACCGAGGCGATTCGACGTCGGCCCTATTCCGTGGTGCTGCTCGATGAGATCGAAAAGGCGCACTCGGACGTCTTCAACATCTTGTTGCAGGTGCTCGACGATGGGCGACTCACCGATGGTCAAGGGAGGACGGTCGACTTCACGAATACCGTTCTCGTGATGACCTCGAACCTGCGAGGCGAACCGAACGATTTTTTCAAACCAGAGTTCATCAACCGGATCGACGAGATCGTCCGCTTTCGTTCGCTCGATCGTGAAGACCTCGCGCGTATCGTTGACATTCAGCTCCGTCAGCTCGACAGTCGACTCGCGGAGCGCGGTCTCGTGCTGCAGGTGTCGCCGGCGGCAAAGGCCCTGCTCGCGGAGCGCGGATACGATCCAGATTTTGGCGCTCGCCCTCTTCGCCGGGTCATCCAGCGCGAAATCGGCGACACACTGGCTCTCGCCCTCTTGAATGGCCGATTTCCCGAAGGGTCCGCGGTACATGTGAACGTGGTCGACGGGGAATTTTCCCTTGATTGACCAAGTGTTTTCGACGATGGTCGCGCGCCCGTTCGAATCGTTGCAAGAGTGTGAAATATGCCAGCATGAGAGCGGATCGGACTCCTCCACTTGTGCCGGCGAACTACGTTTGTAAGGTACATCTCGCCACAGGAGTACCTGTTGGCGTCGGACTGGAGGGAGTCTCGTGCCCGCGACCGTGGTGGTCGGAACACAGTGGGGTGACGAGGGGAAGGGCAAACTCACCGACCTTCTCGCCAAAGACATGCGCCTGGTGGTGCGCTATCAGGGCGGTCACAATGCCGGTCACACAATCGTTGTAGACGGTGAGAGCTTCGCTCTGCAGCTGATTCCGAGTGGGGTCCTCTATTCGCATACCGTGCCGGTTATCGGCAACGGGGTCGTGGTTGATCCTGCAGTGCTTCTTGCTGAGTGCGACATGCTCGAGTCGCGTGGCGTGGACACGAGTCGTCTCGTCGTCTCGGGCAACGCGCACCTCATCATGCCGTATCACTACGAAATCGACCGCGCGACCGAACGGGCCCTTGGCAAGAACAAGTTGGGAACCACCAAACGCGGAATCGGTCCTGCGTATGCGGACAAGGCAGCGCGTATCGGACTTCGTGTGCAAGATCTTCTCGATGAGAAGATCTTTCTTGAAAAGCTCGACGTCGCGGTGCGCGAGAAGAATGCGGTGCTCGCGAAGGTTTATAACCGGCTTGCTCTCGATCGTGATGAGATAGCGGATCTCTATCTTCATCGACTCGCTCCGCGCATCGCGCCGATGATCGGAGACACGGTCAGTATCGTTCACGAGGCGCTCGAGGCCGGAGAGAACATCATGCTCGAGGGAGCCCAGGCGACCTTCCTCGACCTCGACCACGGAACCTACCCCTTCGTCACCTCTTCGAACCCCACCGCGGGAGGGGCGTGTGTTGGAACTGGCATCGGTCCACGAGAGATCTCGCGGGTGGTGGGGATTGCAAAGGCCTATGTGACTCGGGTCGGTTCGGGGCCGTTCCCGACGGAGGTCGACGGCGAGATCGCTGACCTTTTGGTCGAACGCGGGCATGAATATGGAACAAATACCGGTCGAAGACGCCGTCCCGGGTGGTTCGATGCGGTCATGTTGCGCCAGGCGGTGCGGCTCAACTCGCTCTCGGAGATCGCGCTGACCAAGCTCGATGTTCTCTCTGATCTCGATACCGTGAAGATCTGCATCGGGTACCGCGTTGATGGAGAGCAACTCTCAAGGGTGCCGTATCACCAGTCCGTACTGCACCGGGTCGAGCCGGTCTACGAGGAGCTTCCTGGCTGGAAGGACGATCTGTCGGGCGCGACCCTGGTCGAGGATCTTCCCAAGGCGGCGCGTAACTATGTGGAGTGTATTGAGGCTCACGCGGGTATTCCGGTCAGCTACGTCGGGGTTGGTCCTGGCCGCGAACAGTACGTGCGCTTTAGCAAATGATTGTCGGAGTAGTCGGATCGGGCGCGCGTGAGCACGCGATCGCCTCGACGCTTGCGAGAACCGCAGATGTAATTGTCAATCCAGGGAATCCGGGAATGCCGGAACGTTCAAAAGAGGGATATTCGATTGCCTGTGTCGATACGATCCCCGAGGAACTCGAGGTTGACCTGATCATCGTCGGGCCTGAAGCCCCACTCGTTGAAGGGCTTGCCGACCGGCTTCGGGCGAGAGGCGTTCCCGTCTTCGGGCCGGGAGCGAGCGGGGCGCGACTCGAGGGCTCGAAGGCGTTCATGAAAGATCTCGCGCTGCGGGCGAATGTTCCCAGCGCGCGTTATGCGACCTTTGACGACCCTGTTCTAGCCGACGCGTTCCTCGCCACCCTCGAAGGCGGTTACGTCATCAAGACCGATGGACTCGCGGCTGGTAAAGGGGTACTCGTCACACGAGACATTGACGAGGCGCGTCAAGATGTCCGCGAGAAGCTCTCTGGTGCCTCTTTTGGAGAGGCAGGACGTCGCGTGGTGATTGAGGAGGCGATGACCGGCCCCGAGGTCTCGCTACTGGTGCTTTGTGCGAATACCGATGCAGTGGCGCTCCCGGCGGCACAGGACTTCAAACGGGTCTTCGATGAAGATCAGGGTCCAAACACCGGGGGGATGGGCGCTTACTCTCCGGTTCCGGTCGCCTCAGACATCGTCGTCGGTCAGATCATGGATAGCATCGTCCATCCGACGCTTCGCCAGCTCGCCATGGAGGGAATTGATTACCGCGGCGTGCTCTATGCGGGGTGCATGCTTACGCCGGAGGGCCCAAAATTGATCGAATACAACATCCGTTTCGGTGACCCAGAGGCTGAGGTCGTCCTGCCACGCATCACGAGCGACTTCGCCGAGCTGTGTCTTCGCGTTGCCAATGGCGAACGTCTGACCGCTCCGACGATCTCGGAGGAGACCACGGTCTGCGTTGTTCTTGCGGCGCATGGATACCCGGGAACGTCGCGATCGGGAGACCGCATCGAGGGTCTCGAGAAAGCCGGTACGGTCAAAGGCGTGAAGGTCTTCCATGCAGGGACGCGTCGTGACGGGGAGGGCCATATCGTCACGGCGGGCGGTCGGGTGCTGTGTGTGAGCGCGAGGGGAGAGGATCTTGTCCGTGCGCGCGAAAGGGCCTACGAGGCGACCTCGTTGATCTCGTTTGACGGGGCGCAGTTTCGCCACGACATTGCTGCCTTGGCGGCGCAGGTGTCACTCGGTACGAGGCAAGGATCGTGATGTGATTCCCCGCTACTCATTGCCAGAGATGACCGTAATTTTCAGTGACGAGGCCCGCTTTGCGAAATGGCTCGAGATCGAGTTGCTGACCGTGGAAGCTTGGTCGAGACTCGGCGTGCTCCCCGCTGGATACGGTGCAGCGACAAGGTCGCGCGCGCCGCGCATCGATGCTGATTTTATCGCCCGTGCCGCCGATCGCGAACGCGTCACGGACCACGACGTTGCGGCTTTTGTCGACATCACCCAGGAGGCGATTGGTGCTCCGGAGGGATCGTACATCCATCATGGCCTCACTTCGACCGACATCGTTGACACTGCGTTAAGCGCGACGCTGGTCGAGGCTGCAGATCTTTTGATCACGGCATCGAGTGATCTCATTGCCTCGCTGAAGCGTCGCGCACTCGAACACGCGAAGACGCCCATGCTTGGGCGTACACATGGAATGCACGCGGAGCCGACCACCTTTGGTGTGAAGCTTGCGCTCTTTTGTCTTCAGGCCGACCGGGATCGTACTCGATTGCGAAGAGCGCGCGAGGCGATCGCAGTTGGCAAGCTATCGGGCGCCGTCGGGACGTATTCAAATATTGATCCAGCGATCGAGGCACACGTGTGTGCGGCATTGGGACTTACCCCCGTACCCGCGACACAGGTTCTCTCGCGTGACCGACACGCCGAGTATCTTTACGCGTGCGCCTCGGTGGGTGCGACCGTAGAGGCACTCGCGACGGAGCTTCGTCATCTGCAGCGCAGTGAGGTCGCGGAGGCCGAAGAGCCCTTTGGCATTGACCAGAAGGGTTCGTCCGCGATGCCGCACAAGCGCAATCCAATCATTGCCGAGCGACTCGTCGGAATGTCCCGGGTTCTGCGTGGCTATCTACTCTCAGGACTTGAAGATGTCGCACTTTGGCATGAGCGCGATATCTCCCATTCAAGCGTGGAACGGATCGTCCTTCCGGACGCGAGCCTTCTCGCGTATTACGTCATGCGCCGAATGACCCGACTTATCGATGGACTTGTCGTGTATTCGGCTCGCATGCGCGAGAACCTCTTGGTCGGGTCGTACGGTCTCGTGTTCAGTCAGCCCGTGCTTTTAGCGCTCGTCGCGTCGGGTTGCGTGAGGGATCAGGCATATCGCATCGTTCAGCGCGATGCCCGAACTGCATTTGAACAGCGAAGTGCGTTTCGCGCGGTGCTTGAATCTGACGTCGAATTGGTTGAACTGCTTGGTCAGGATCGCATCGCAAAAGTGCTTGACGAGGCGTTTGATCTCGAGCGCGCGTTGCGTTATACCCATCTTACAATCGATGCACTTGAGGAGGTAGAGGTTTGATGTTGGAGCGTCTCTATTCGGGCAAGGTTCGTGACATTTATGCCGCGGGCGAGGACCAGATTCTCATGGTTGCATCGGATCGCATCTCTGCCTTTGACGTCATCTTCGCGGAGCCAATCCCGGACAAGGGAAGGGTGCTCACCGCAATGACGGATTTCTGGGATGAGGCGCTTGGGCACATCGCGCCAACGCATCTCATCACCACCAATCCCGCCAAGTTTCCTATCGGTGCTGACGACATTCCGGGTGTTGCAGGGCGCGCAATGCTGGTACGTCGCGCCGCGATGCTGCCGATCGAATGCATCGTGCGCGGCTATCTCTCTGGCTCTGCATGGAAGGAGTATCAGTCGACTGGCAAGGTCCACGGCACGGATATGCCGGCGGGAATGCGCGAATCTGCCCGGTTGCCAGAGCCGATATTTACTCCCTCGACCAAGGCTACCGAGGGTCACGACATCAACATCTCATATGTCGAGGCCGTGGAACTCATCGGAGGAGAGGTCGCGGAGCGCGCGAGGGATATCTGTCTCATGGCCTATGCCAGCGCCGCCAAACGTGCTCTTGATTGCGGCATTGTCATTGCGGATACAAAGTTCGAACTTGGTTTCATCGACCACGAGCTTGCGATCTGTGACGAGATTCTCACCCCGGACTCCTCCCGGTTTTGGTCGGCAGAAGCCGTTGTCGAAGGGAAGTCGCCGCCCTCCTATGACAAGCAACCGGTACGTGACTGGGCTGAATCGACGGGGTGGGACAAGGCTTCGACTCCGCCCAAGATCCCTGGGCAGGTGATCGCCGAGACGCGCGAGCGTTACATCCGGGCATATGAGACGCTGTCGGGTCGAAAGTTCGCCGAATGGTGGGGCGGACAGGGCGGGGATGATCGATGAACTTTGACGTCAGCGTGCTTGTGCGTGGTGTCGAGGGTATCGCCGATCCCGAGGGTCGCACGGTCGAGAGGGCACTTGGTGCGCTTGGATTCGCTGGTGCGTCGTCGGTGCGCGTCGGGAAGGTCATCAACCTCTGTCTCTCGGCTGACGATACGGAGAGTGCGAGGGTAGAGGTGGAGGAGATGTGCGATCGACTGCTTGCAAATCCGGTCATCGAACGTTATGAGATCACGATCGTTCCCACGAAGACGTCATGAACGAAAATATTGCGATCATTCGTTTTCCCGGCTCGAACTGCGAGTTTGATGTTGAGGAGGCGATAAATAGGATTGGTGCTCACGCGCGAATCGTCTGGCACCACGAGCATGATCTCGAAGGATTCGATGGCGTGATCATTCCCGGCGGATTCGCGCATGGCGACTATCTCCGGTGTGGGGCAATCGCGCGGTTTTCTCCGGTGATGGAGGCGGTCGCGAGTCTTGCAGAACTTGGCGGTCCGGTACTGGGAATCTGCAATGGTTTTCAAGTGCTTACCGAGGCCGGGCTGTTGCCTGGCGCGCTAATGCGCAATGCAGGAATGCGTTTTGTCTGTGAGACTGTCACGGTCGAGGTCGCTTCGAATCGATCTGCCCTCACCGCAGAGGTAGCCGCGGGAACGCGTCTTCGACTGCCCGTCAATCACGGTGAGGGGAATTACATCTGTGACGCGGAGACTCTCTCGGAAATTGAGTCCAGTGGACAAGTTGTGCTGCGCTATGCGAACAACCCCAACGGATCGCTGAATGACATCGCGGGCATAACGAACCGGACGGGAAACATCGTCGGACTCATGCCACATCCCGAGCGTGCCTTTGATCTTGTTGTTGGTTCGGCCGACGGCGTGCCGTTACTCAGATCGTTCGTCCATTCTGTCGAGGCATTCGCCAAATGTCGCGTCGTCGTGGGCCAGGTATAGGGCAGATGCCACTGACCGATATCACTCAGCTCATTTCAGATGATCGGCGTCATCTTCCTCTTGGACTACTTGACGAGGAGTATCGCTCAATCATCGAGATTCTTGGACGCGTACCCTCCGATGTCGAGCTCGCGATGTACTCGGTGATGTGGAGCGAGCACTGTTCATACAAGTCCTCGAGGATTCATCTCGGTCGCCTCCCGACCAAGGCGAAACATGTGCTCGTTGGACCCGGGGAGAATGCCGGCGTGATCGACGTGGGCGACGGCGTCGCGGTTGCATTGAGAATCGAGAGTCATAACCACCCCTCCTTTATCGAGCCCTATCAGGGAGCGGCAACCGGGGTTGGTGGGATTCTGCGGGACATCTTCACCATGGGAGCGCGCCCGATCGCGCTGATGGATCCGCTCTTCGTCGGACCTCTCGAGGATGCCCACAGCAGGTATCTTCTCGACGGCATTGTTCGCGGTATCGGGGGCTATGGCAACAGTGTTGGGGTGCCGACGGTAGGTGGTCAGATCACCTTCGACCGGAGCTACGAGCGCAATCCGCTGGTGAACGTCTTCTGCCTCGGTGTCTTGCCGGTTGACCGCCTCGTCCTCGGTCAGGCCTCGGGTGCCGGGAATCTCTGCGTGCTGCTCGGATCTCGTACAGGGCGTGACGGTATTGGCGGCGTGAGTGTTCTCGCCTCTGCAGGTTTTCGTGATGATGAGGGTGGATCTAAACGTCCTTCGGTCCAGGTAGGAGATCCCTATGAGGAGAAGCGGCTGATCGAGGCGTGCCTCGAGCTTCTTGATGCGAAGCTTGTCGTCGGAATTCAGGATCTCGGTGGTGCCGGACTTGCCTGTGCGACGAGCGAGACCGCGGCGCGCGGTGGTGTCGGCATGGATGTTGATGTCCGTGCGGTTCCAAGACGCGAGCCTGGGATGAGTGCCATAGAGGTGATGACGAGCGAATCGCAAGAGCGCATGCTCGCGATCATTACACCCTCGGCTGTGGATCAGGTTCTTGAGGTCTGTCGTCGCTGGGAGATCGAGGCAACCATTGTTGCGACGGTCACGGGTGTCGATGAAAATGGGATCGGTCATCTTCGTGTTCTCGATGGCCCAGGGGGTGCGGTACTCGCGGATGTGCCAGCGAAATCCCTCGCTGACGATGCTCCGCTTTATGACAGGCCGATGGTTGCGCCGCCTGATCTCGCCGAGCGTCTCGACGGGGGTCTCGCCAATGCTCTCGTCTCTCCGGATTACTCCGAGGATCTCGCGTCGATGCTGGTCGACCCCGCGTGGATCTATCGCCAGTATGACCACCAGCTATTTGTCAATACGATCTTTGCTCCTGGAGAGGCGGACGCTACGCTGCTCCGTCTTGCCGGTCCAGGAATCGAGCGATCGCAAAAGGGACTGGCGATGAGCAGCGATGCAAACCCTGCGTGGTGCGCGACAGACCCGCGTCGTGGTACACGTGCAACGGTCGCGGAGTCCGCTCTCAATGTCAGCGCGACCGGGGCAACGCCGCTAGCCCTGGTGAACTGCCTGAATTTTGGCAATCCCGAGCATCCTCAGGTGATGTGGGAACTCTCGGAATCGATCGATGGCATGGCAGAGGCATGTGACGCACTGGCGATACCAGTCGTTGGTGGAAACGTCTCGTTCTACAACGAATCGGCAGGGAGAGATATTGACCCCACGCCAACCGTGGCGGTCATAGGTCTTATCGATATCATCAAGCACCGTCCTCCATCGATTGGATGGCGCGATGGTGACTTCGTCGTGCTCCTCGGAGAGCGAAGCGCAAATGCAGCAGGCTCAAGATGGGCGCGTGACCTCCACGGGATACGCAGTGGTCAGATCGACGAGGTTAACCTTGTCATCCATAGAGCACTCTGCGAGTTTGTCTCCGCCTGTGTCCGCGACGAGGCCGCCCTGGAGATTGCGCCGGACCTTGTGCACGGTCTTCACACGATTGGCGATGGCGGGCTCGGGGTCGCGCTCGCTGAGATGTGTATTGCCTCTGGCATTGGTTGCGCAGTTGATCAGATTGTCGATCATCGCGAGCTCTTCTCCGAGTCCGTTTCTCGCGTGCTGGTCGCGACGCTTTGCCCTACGGAGTTGATCTCCGCGGCGCGGGCAAAGGGTCTTCGCGCGATGGAGATCGGAACCGTAGGGGGAGATCGATTGATCGTTTCCGATCTTGTTGACCTCAAACTCGAGGATCTCGGTGCACGATTCCATGATCGCATCGATGAAGCACTCGGAGAGGTTGCAAGCCACTAAGGCACCTTTTGGAGTCAGCAGGTGATCTCACTCACCTCAATCGAGTGATCGGACATCCGGACTACGCGGGCCCTGATCGGTTTCGATTTGGCATCGTCAACTGGGTTCCGCCTGTCGTCCTGGCTGTCGCGGGCTGTGTGGATATGGATTCGCTAATGGTTCACGGCAGCTGTCGCTGGCTCGCTGACGTTTGGGTCATTCTTCGTTTTGCCCCCTATGCGCGCGAGAATCGTCATCGTGAAAAACTCTGCATGGCAAGCTCATTGGCACAAGCACCCCGGTGTACGCACGGGAGATCAACTCTCTGTGGGCGAACGAGCTGCAGATCGGATGCGCAACATGATGGGGTCCTGGCCATTCGTATTCGGCTTTTTTGCTGTGATGATTGTCTGGGCCCTTGTCAATACCCTTGTCATCGAACACATCCTTCATCACAAGGCATTTGACCCTTATCCATACATCTTGCTGAACCTGTTCCTCTCGATGATGGCTGGCGTACAAGCCGCCGCCTTATTGATTGCCGCGAAGCGCGCCGACTCGATCTCCTCCGAGGTCGCTCTCCATACGGCGAACAATACGGACGACATCAAAACGCTCATCGCGGAGAACACCGCACTTACTTCGCAGGTCAAGAAGAATACGGACCTTCTCGATGAGATTCACCTCCATGTGACCAATATCGGCCAGAAGATCGGTGCAGACATGGGGAACTTTGCTCCCGGCGAGCCGCCGACGACACGAACCTGAGCCATGTCATAAAGGGATGCGCTCTTTTGAAGTGTTTCAGATAAGCACTCCTACTTGGTGATGAGCCGTGTGAGAGATCTACAACGGCGCCATCTGTCGAGTCTCGCGCCCTCGATAATCTTGCATACGCCTGTGCCCTGACACATTCGACGGTGAACCTGCTCCGTTCCTTGGGCGGTGTGTTGGCGAAAGTCTCGAAGCGCGCTTGCTGGTTTCCTACCGGACCTTCCGTGGAATATTTTCGTTGAGGGGTTGACGCATCACGTGTTGGCGTCCCGCATCGTGGTGTAAATAGCGCTGAGGATCCGCTACAAGGTGGACCATCGGAATGAATCTTGACGTGTCCTGATAGATACGACAAGGAGTTCAAACCGATGCCCCAACATGATTTTGACCCATACGCGATGCTCGATGCATTACGTGCAGGTGAAGATATCGATCTTGTGAGACAAAGCGTCGAATTTGTCCTGCAGGCCCTCATCGAGGCCGAGGCGACCGAGGTGATCGGCGCCTCCCGTCACGAAATCCGAAGAATCGACTCTGTGAAAACTAGACGCGCCGCTACCCAATCATCGACCTGTCAAAAAGCCGACTGAACTCACCTGAAACTGGCATAAGCGTGGCGGAGGCCTATCGGTGATGTCGAGATGTCTTTGTGAGGACCAGCTCAGAGGGAGAAGACGTGTGGATTCGGGTCCGCTTTTGCCAATGGTGCAAACGGGCGCCCGGAGGAGATATTCGGCCGCGGTCGTGAGATCGGGCGGATCGATACGATGTTTGGTGCCTGGGACGGGCGGGTCCGTGGGTAAAAGTTTGGGAAGGGATTCCGTGTCGTTCATCCCCAGCTGTGGATAACGCTGGGGAGAATTACAAGTCTGTGATATTTCGATTGTGATTTCTGGCCGTTACATTCGCACCAAATAGAGGTCGAGGTGGCTCGTCTCCTACCGATTCAGCGATAGTAGGTGGCGGCAAGTGCGCCGGTGAGGATACAGACGAGACCGGCAAGGGTATACCAGTTGCTTGGGCTGGCAGGGAAAAACGAGGCGTAGTTGCCGATGACTGCGAGGATCCCTGCGATGAACAGGCTCAACAGCATCCAGGGAAACCAAGCTGGGCTGCGCTTGACCTCGCGCGGCACAGGTGGAGTGTAACGCTTCGAGGCATTTGGCGCGGTTCCCTTGGCCTGTGCGCGGCCACGCCGGTGGTCCTTGTTCTGATTTTTGCTGCCCATCCGTCGCTCGGAGATCTTTGTCACCCTTTCACCATATCGCTGACTTCGTGAGAGGTGGAAAGCGAGGTCGGCTCAAAGTCGGAGACCGCGGCACTCTTCTCACCCCGCGTTGTCCGGCGAGAGCTGGCTGCGGGTAGCGTCTCTGGCATGAAGACGCGCATTGTGGTGATCGACAATTATGACAGTTTTGTCTATAACCTCGTGCAGTATGTCGGCGAACTTGGTGCAGAGCCCTGTGTGGTCAGAAACGACGAGATCGATGTGGCCGGGATTAAGGCGCTCGATCCCGATGGCATCCTGATCTCTCCCGGTCCTGGCCGGCCCGAAGATTCCGGAATTTCGCGCGCCGCGATTGAATACTTTGCCGAACAGGGAGTTGCGGTCTTTGGAGTGTGTCTTGGCCACCAGTGCATCGGAGAGATTTATGGCGCCGAGGTCGTGCGTGCCCCAGAGGTGATGCATGGAAAGACTTCGATCATCTGTCACGATAACAAGGGGGTGTTTCGCTCGCTTGAGCCAAAGTTTGTCGCGACGCGTTATCACTCGCTTATCGTCGATAGGGCATCAGTACCGGAATGCCTGATCGTCAGCGCGACGACAACAGATGGGATCGTTATGGGCCTTCGCCATCGCGAGCTGCCCGTTGAGGGGGTTCAATTCCATCCCGAGTCGATTCTTACCAAATCCGGTCATACGTTGATCGGCAATTTTCTGCATCAGGCAGCCTCTTCAAGATCTGTCGCTCACTGACCAGCTTCGACTGTTGGGGTCGTCGCTAGCCAGGGAAGGGTGAAGTCGTCGTCGTGGTCGTTCCGGAATTACCGGTGACCCCAGTCGTACCTGTGGTACTCGGAGTCGTCGAGACTCCAATACGGTAAAGAATGGTGCTCCGAGGTGCCACCTGGTCGCCAACACGTGCGTTCGAACCCAACACTCGCTGCGCGGCAACGTTTCCGATGTAGCCCGCAATCGTCGTTCCGATCGGAGCACCCTTCTTGGCAACGAGACCGAGCGAGGTAATTGTTGTCACTGCCTGGGATTGAGATTGTCCAATCAGTGATGGAACGGAGACCCCAGGCCCAGAGCTGATGATCAGGTTGACTGTCTTTCCCGCGCGTACGACCGTTCCGGCAGCAGGAGTGGTCGAGACCACATTTCCATTCGGAATCGTCTGGGAGAACTGCGAACCTGTGGAACCAACTCGGAGGTTCGCCTTCGTAAGCGCGCTTCCTGCCTTCGCAGCGTTGTCTCCAATGATCATCGGCACGATGACGGTATGATTTTGTACGTAGGAGATGGTCACCAGAGTGCCCTTCGGCTTGGTGATACCACCTGCGGGTGACTCCTTGACGACAACGTTCTGTTTGACGCCTGGCAGGCCGACTGGTAGGGACCTCGATCGAAATCCCGCAAGCGAAAGAGCGCGCTCGGCAGTGATCCGCGATCTGCCCACGACACGGGGAATCGAAGCGGTTGGAGCCGGGCCCGCGATGGTGAGCAGGACCTTGGCGCCTTTGCGCACCGTGTTCGGGTACGTGGGACTCTGACCAATGACGGTGTGTTGGTTGGAGATATTGCCGACGACGGTCCTGGTCCGCGCGATGAGCTCGGCATTCTTGAGTACACGCAGTGCGGTGGCAGGCTTCATTCCCTTGACGTCCGGAACGGCGAAGTATGCACCCCCTCCGAAGTATCCGAGTGCCTGACCGCCAAGGATAATCAAAAGGATGATCGCCACGGCAAGCGCTCCGCCTCCGATCAGCCATTTTCGGGTGTTGGTCGCGCGCTGTTCGACGATTTCGTCGTCATCTTCGAACTCTTTCTCACTGTTGAGATGTGCGTTGATTGCCTCTGCATCGATCACCGCCGTCGCTGGGCCGGTAAATGTCTCGACTGGTGGATGTGCAAGAACGGTCTGGCCGCGGACGAATCGATCAAGATCGGCTCGCATCTCGTCGGCGCTGCGGAACCTGTCGGCGGGAAGTTTCGCCATCGCCTGCAAGATGATCGCCTCGAGTGCCGAGGGAATAGCTGGATTCATTGATCTTGGAGGGACGGGTTGTTCGCGGACATGTTGGTAGGCGATTGCGACCGGCGTCTCTCCCGTGAATGGAGCTCGTCCTGTCACCATTTCGTAGAGCACGACACCAAGCGAATAGATGTCGCTCCTGCCATCGACCTCGAGGCCCTGTGCTTGCTCGGGAGCGAAGTATGTCGCAGTTCCCATGACCAGGCCAGTCTGTGTGACCTGCTCGTCCGCGCCGATAGCGCGGGCGATGCCAAAATCGGTCACCTTGACCTGACCATCTTGAGTGATCAGGACGTTTCCTGGTTTGACGTCTCGGTGAATCACGCCATGACGATGTGCGTATCCGAGCGCCTTGGCGATATCCGCGGCAACAGCGGCCGCCTGGTCGGCAGCGATCGGCGACTGGGTGCGGATGATCGAGGAGAGCGGTTCACCATCGATGTACTCCATCACGATGAAGTAGGTGTCCTCTGATTCACCCCAGTCAAAGATCTGCACGATGTTGGGATGCGAGAGGTTCGCTGCTGCCTGAGCCTCTCGACGGAAGCGCTCTACAAAGGAATTGTTGGTCGACAGCTCCGGATAGAGGACCTTGAGCGCAACGGGCCGATCGAGCAGGATGTCATGTGCGAGGTAGACGTGCGCCGTACCGCCGCGGGCAATCTGGCTACGGAGTTCGTAGCGTCCGTTATAGATCGAGGAGGGGGTCTGAGTCATGCCTCGTACAGCCTACGCAGTCTTGGTGGGCCATTTGGCTTGATTGCCCTTGAGATTGGAGCTATGGAGCAGTTCATTTCGCACCGAGAAGATACGAGTCGACAACCTTTGCAACGATAGGTCCCGCGATGCCAGCACCGGTCTCCGAGCATCCGATCGCGGACTGAGCCGGGACTACTGCCGCGACCGCGATATTGGGGATGTCATTTGTTGCCGCAGGTCCAAATGCCACGAGCCAGGTCGATGAACAGTTCGCAGGTCCCGTCTCTGCAGTACCGGTCTTCGCGGCGATGTGGAGATTCGCGGGAAACAGGCCTGATGCGGTACCGAACTTGGCGACGCCAAGCATCAGCTGGCGAACTCCATTGGCGGTGTCCTGGGAGGTCGCATTGAGATAGGCGTGCGGTCTGTAGATGGTCACAATCTGCCCTTGATTGTCGATGATCGCTCTCATGAGATGCGGGGTCATGATGACACCACCGTTTGCGATGCCTGCGACAATGAGCGCATTCTGGAGCGCCGTTTCGGTGACGTTCTCCTGTCCAATAGCCGAGTAAGCCACTCCGGGAAGGTTGTTTGGACCGATCGACGCGATGCTCTCGGGAGGACAGTCGCTCACGTTGTAAACGGTGTTTTCAATTGGGGGAAAACATGAAGTGGCGACCTCACTCGGGGGGATGTCTATCGGCGGCTTCCGATTGAATCCAAATGCATTCGCTTCCCGCGAGAGCGCATTGGCACCGAGTTCAAGTCCGATCTCTCCGTAGCTGGTGTCGCAGGAGACCGCGAGCGCGTTGGCGAGTGTTCCGCCGCAATTCTCGCCTGCGAAGTTGTGGAGTTGGAGATTTGTCTCTGGCAGCTTCAAGGCGGTGAGATAGGGAAAGATCTGAGTTTCGATGCTTGGATGGTGATCAAAGATCGCCGAGGTTGTGACGACCTTCATCGTCGAACCCGGATTGTAGGTACGTGCTGTCGCGGCATTGACGAGGGGAGAGGCGCCGCTGCTCGGGTCAAGCGACTTGTAATAGGCAGCGACCTTGGTGGGGTCGTGTCCGGCCATCTGGTTGGGATTGAAGTTGGGTTTTCCGTACATCGCGAGGATGTTGCCATTCTGTGGGTCAATTGCGACGACTGCACCCTGGCTATAGGGAGCGAGAGCATGTGCCGCAACCTGTTGCAACGAATAGAGGATCGTTGTCGCAACCGTGTCTGTCCCTGACTGTTCCGTAAGCAGTCCGTGCAGTGAGTTCGCGCTCGCCTGGTGTTTCACAAGATACTGGTTGTACTGGTATTCGAGGCCGGTCGAGTTCGCATCAACCACGTCGTAATAGCCGGTGATCTCTGCGAAAAGCGAACCGCTGGGGTAGATCCTCTGGGGGCCGTACTGGTCCTTCGGATTGTTTGGACCTGAATAGGCCATGATGTGTCCATCTGCAGTGACAATTTCTCCAAGCGCGACCGCATAGGGGTCGGTCACGCCCGCCGGAGCTGGCTGGTATTGCGAGGCGTTCAGCGCGGCCGCCTGACGTACTTGAAGGTTATTCAGTTGGAGAAAGAGCAATGCGAAGCAGATCGTGAGCACGACCAGCATTATGCGAATGCGTTTATCCATTGCTAGAGCTTGAGGCGTTCGAAGTATTCAGCGCCGCGATTGCTGCCTGTTCGCTGGATAGGTTCTTGATGATGTGTTGCGCTACCGCGTATGAGGGTTCGAGCATTCCCTGTTCGATGAGCGGCAGGTTCGCGGGAAGCACCGCGCTGGCCTTGAGCGGAGTCGTCGTCATCAAACTGGGCTTGAACCAGAGAAAGCCTCCCGGTCTTCCGCTGTAGATCGCCACATACTGGTGATCGATGCCGATGAAATAGCTCGCCTTATTGAACCAGATGGTGAATCCAAGTGCTCCGGCAAGTACGAGTGTGAGCACGAAACTGAACAACGCGACTCGAAAGGTGACGAGCTGCTCCCCCAGATTTTGTCCTGAACGCTCTCTGGAATGTCTGGCGCGCCGCTCGCTCGCGGCAGACATCTTCACCCGGGAGAGATGAGATTGTCCAGGTCCAGCCACGGTTGCCAGTGGCTGTTCACCGGCGACAACGTCGGCGACGATGACGGTGATGTTGTCGTTGCCTCCGTGGTCCAGCGCGCGTCGAATGAGTGCGTATGCGGCATCTGCCGGCTCCGCGTTTGCAACCAGAATCTCCTCGATGACTGCGTCTGAGCACTCATTTGTCAGTCCGTCGCTGCACAGGAGGAATCGCGTTCCGGGATTTGGCACGATCGTCCACGTGTCGACTTCCACACGTTCGTTGATTCCAATCGCCCGTGTCATCACATGACGGTAAGGATGCACCTCTGCCTCTTCGACGGTGATCTCTTCCTGACGCAACATCTCCTCCACGAGACTGTGATCTTCCGTGAGTCGCTCGAGCTCGCTCCCTTCGAGTCGATACGCGCGCGAGTCTCCGACGTTGATCAGCGCGATTCTGTCTCCACTGCGATGGGGTAGCAGTGCGATCGCGACCAGCGTGGTCCCCATTCCGTGAAGCTCTTCGACCTCGGAGGCCCGGTCAAAGATCTCCTTGTTGACTTTCCGGGTCCCAGCGAGGAGTCCTTTTGCGCTTGCATTGGATTGAAAAGCCTCTACCAATCCAGATACTGCACACTGCGCGGCCACCTCCCCGCCGGCGTGACCACCCATGCCATCTGCGACGATGCAGAGTCGTTCACCGGCGTAGACGGCGTCCTGGTTCGTTGCCCGAGTGTTCCCGACTTCGGTGGCACTGGCGGTAGAAAGAATGGTCAAGGCAGGAATCCGTGACCTTAATGCCGGACCTCGAGCACAGTGCTACCGATCTGTACTCGATCCCCACGATCGACGATGACGGGTTCATCGACTCGCGCCTCATTAACGTAGGTTCCGTTTGTTGAGCCAAGATCCTCCACCACTGCATCTGACCCCTGGAGAAATATACGCGCATGCACCGAGGAGACAAAAGTGTCCTGAGAGAGACTGACGCTGCATGACGGGGAGCGTCCAAAGGTCAGTTCGCCGACAAGTTCAATTGTTTCGCCTCGGTACTCCCCTTCAGTGATGCGAAGTCGATACGGAGTCTTGCGGTCAAGTCGATCTTCGTGGAGCTCGCTGGCTCGAGATCCAGCACCGCGCGTCCGGCGCGCATCGACGAGCACCATTCGCGCGGCGTAGATAAAGAAAAGCCACAGGACAACTAGAAAGAAGTACTTGAGTATTTCGAGAAGCCCGTGTGTCATGGAGAACTATCCGGTCAGTTCATTTCGAACCGCAAAGTCGTGGTGCCGATGGAGATGACGTCGCCATTTACAAGGCGGTGCTGCGAAATAATGACGTTGTTCACGCGCGTTCCGTTCGTTGAGGAGAGATCAATGAGCACGATCGATCCACTCTCCCGTCGTAGTTCGGCATGACGACGTGATGCGTTGGTGTCATTGATTTGGATTTCACACTCCTCCAGACGACCGATCGTAACTGGTGTATTTCCTATCCCGATCCGGCGTCCATCTTCGAGGACGACGTTCCCCACGAGAACTTCCTCCCCCTCAATCACCGAAGACTCGATCGTAAAGGTGCTCTTGCTGAGCGCGGCGTCCTTGCCGATGACGACTTCGATGGGCCCTACAAAGCTGTATCTCGAGCTGCGAGCGTGTTCCTGAGCGGCCTCGACGAGCTCCTCTGCGAGGACATCGAGAAATGATCCGAACCGCTCGAAATCGTCGGGAGCAAGGCTGATATCAAAGGCATTCGGGCTGATTAGTCCGCGCACCGACACGGCGCGATGGAGGTCCATCTCGCGCGTCAATCGCTTGCCGAGTTCGACTGGCTGAAGTTGGCCGCGAAAGGCCTTCGCGAACGTTCCCTCTACCAAACGCTCGAGCCGGCGCTCGAACTGCTGGAGTCCCATTTGCTAAACACTACCTGCGCTGTCGTTGTCGTATCTATCGCGGGCTATCCTGAACTGCTGCTTGGGGCGAGTGGCGGAATAGGCAGACGCGCAGGATTCAGGTTCCTGTGTCCGTAAGGATGTAGGGGTTCAAGTCCCCTCTCGCCCACGCAGGGTTATTTGTAAAACCTGACCGAAAGATTTACGAAACCCCTCTCAAGGGCCTTCTTGCTGGGGAAATGCTGATCCGGATGGAGATCGTCGAGCGACTAACTTGCGAAACTGTCTTAAATTACGTGATCAGTAAAGGGCTTGAGCACGTTGATTAGTTTTTGGGCGCGCCAAATTCCCTGTTGTTATTCCCGTGGTGCTCGGAGTTAGGCACTCCGAGCGTTCGCTAAATCGCTGTCGTCAAAATAGGCGTCGTATCGCAGCCGATGGGGACTCGGCTTTCGCTCAGAGATTTTGATAAGAACACCTTCGCTTGTGGGTTCGGCCTCTGCAATGAAAGTCTCAATCTTTCGCAGGTTGGCAGCGACAAGACCCAGGCAACTGAGAAGAGACTGAGCTGCTAAACCACGTAGGCGACGACGCCCCGGGGCACCGAGGTCTTGGTACGCAGGGTCCTTCATGTACCCGTTGTAGCCCTCAACGTAATTGCGGAGAAGTCGATAAACCTTGTCCCATTTTTCCAACGCGTAAGGAAATGTCTGGGCGTATTTTGCGCCTGCACTTGGCGGGAAAGCGACGGTGTGCTTGTTGGTGCAAATCTTTCCAGGGCTCGTCGGAGTCACGGGAATGCGGGTTTTGCCGGCATGTTTACGGTCAAGAGACGTCGGTCGCATCTCGCACCGAGCGGTAGGACTGGGCCCAAAGGCCGGGCACACCATGTCGACTGATTCTCCGGGTCGGGAGCGCTCATTAGGACGCAAGGCGTATCGCTGGCGTTGAATGAGTCGGTCCATCCAGGTTGTGAAGTCGGCATCTGTCTGCGCAGAAGCTTGGAACGTAATGGTTGCATTGATGAGTGGTTTTGGCATCATCGGGCAGTACCATTGGCCCTCAACGAGAATGGCTCCTTCGTATGTATCCATCTTCCCTAGTTGGTCTTTTCGATAGTCGAAGACCATGAGATAGTCGAGCTGTTTTGTGAGAAGTTGGACATCCTCCGGCTTGGCATTGGGAAGAATTCCTCGGTCAGCGACAAGCAGGTCAGCAGGATAACCGCGTCGGGACAAACTTTTGAGAACGCTTGCCACTCGCGGCGAAATGTCGTGAACATAAGGTCCAAGTTTTAAGGCAGTGACGATTACTGGGAAGTCCTGGTTGTCTGGGTCCGACGACCCCGCTACCGCCATCATTGCCCCCATCGCGTATTTTGTGCGCGTTCTGGAACGTAATAAACCATCAGGAAGTTTGGCGAGTTGTTCAAGTTTTGATTTTTCGTCACTTCGCATGACCCACTCACCATGGGGTTCGATGGATTTCTTGTCGGAACGCTTTGAGGGACCGCGAGCGGCGAGCGGAAGTGCACTCTCGTCAATGGCGATAGCTCCCTTGTACCGGCGACGAATATCGCGGGGAATCGAAAGAAAAGTCACGTCAAGAAGTGCACCCGTGATTAAGTCGAGGCGGTCAGATTTCATTTCGATATTTGCCATATTTTCGGGAGTCGACCATTTCGCCTTGTATTTGGCGAATTCGGCGTTTGTGAGTCTTCTGTTCCGAGGGTATTCGTAGGGTTCAATTGGTTCAAGAATGTCTTGCATGCGACGCCAAATCATCGCGTAGTCCGCATTTTTAATAGCTTTTTGATGCTTTGCTGAGCCATCTGTTATCACGTGCATTCTGAAATGTGCTCCGATTTCGTCGCACATCTTGGGGCTAATGCGTTTGGTGAGAAGTTCATAAACCTTGGTCAACAGGAGTGGCTTCTGGTCTAGCGCTAGTACTACGAGCGCGACCAATACTGCTCGGACTGAGAGCAAGTTTCTGGGTCGACCACCAAGGTTTGCTGGAGAATCCTGCCCCTCTAGCGCTGCGAGTCGGTCTTGTTCTCGCCAGATTTCTAGCTGGTCGAGAATGCTTTTCCCGTTGATTGTCGCCGAGTCTACGATGCGGGCTGCTCGTCGCACCCTTGAGTCGGCGATACTTTCTTCGTTGTGGTTCGGGTCAGGGAGCACATCGACGTCATCGAAATCTAAGATTGAAAGTTCTTGTGAATTTTCAAAGGCGACAGGGATACAGCTCATCGCGCGTCTCGCAACATTTTTCGGAACTCATCGGCTTCAAGTTCTGGAACGAAGCGGATGTATCGGCTGAAAGATTCAAGACTCGTGACACCGGCTGCAATTTGGAGCCCCTGGAGCGGTGTGCGTGCAGTGAGGTGGCGAACAATCCACGTTGCGCGCATTTTTTGGAGATTTGTGCGCGGAGCAATTCCATTTGTCTGGGTTACAAAGCTTGCAGAGACGAGTCGTCCGTTTCGAGCTCTATTTGGCCGAAACAGGTAACGCTCGGGATGGCCCAGGTAATCAATGAACTCCTGAAACCGCCCTTCCCAATCGGACAACACTGGGACTGCACGCTCTTGAGGTCCACGGATGTAGAGAACGACGCCGTCGCTGTCAATGGTTACGTCGCCGACTCTTAGGTCACGTAGTTCGAAATCCTTTAGACCAGCACCGAAACCAGTCGAGATAAAGACGTTTGCGTCATGACAACGCGTCTCTGTGCTCTGGCCGTCTGCCCAATTACGAAGCTGGACGATTTCCTCAGCAGAATGAGGGGCTGTGGGGTGTGGCTGCTGGATGACGCTTAGTCGTGGCGGGATGACACCGGGCCCGAGCAGATGACGAGCCATTGCATAGAGAAGAGAACGCCAGTTACCTACGGTCCCGGTAGAAAGGCCTTTGCCTCGGGCGAGGATTGATTCTTCGATGACGTCAGGGTGAAGGATGACTGAGCGGTCGAGTTCTAATCCGGCAGTCCGAACGCACCAAGCAATGTGGCCAGCAAGAACATAAATGAGCATGCTGGGTTCATAAGGCGTCTTACCAATGCACTCTCTGACCAAAGAGCGGGCGAAGTCCCCAATCTCCGGCCAAACAGCTCTTGCTGGGCCCTGAGGAATGTATTCATCGAGCTTGCGTAGCGGGTCGACCATGGGTTGACGTCGTATCATGATTGATACACCCTGTCTACCCCTGCGCCGTTTTCGTGTTCTAGCGTGCTTCCATGGCTCGACTCCAGCGGGCAAAACCCAACCAATTGGTCAGTGGGGATTGGCTCGATGGTGCTGCTAATGGTGCTTCTGCTGCTGCGGCTCAGGTTGTGGCGCGTCGCCTCAGGACCGCTATCGGGGATAAGTCCTTCCGTTCCATCCAGCAACTGACCGGCGTTCCACATTCCACCGTTCGTAGAATTCTCGTGGGCGACGCCTGGGCTGATTTGGAGACGATTGTCAAGCTTGAAGTCGGGCTTGATATCGACCTTCTCGGTGGTTGGCGTAGCGAAGCGAAGTGAGTCGCGCCAAGGTCGTACAGCTTCGATTGCGGCAGCACGACGGGCAGCTAGTTTTGTCGTCGGCGTCTTGACATTCTTCGGGTTACGAGTCCCCCAGATGGTTTCGTATGCCGGGCCGCGTTCCCAAACGGGATACGTACCTTTTCCAAAACTCTTGTGCGATTTCATGCACCAATTCTTGATCCGCAAATGAATGGCGCCAAGAGCGCAAAACTGGCACTGGAAACCATGAAGAGGTAGTGGGTTCCATGACCAGTCGCGAGGAGCCAACCATGGCTCCTGCCACCCGAATCACGTATCGTTTATTCCGTGACCAACCCACCGAATAGTTCGAAAAGTAACGGTCCTAGGGACTTCCTTACCAATCCTTCCGATTTTGGAACTGTGGCTGCTCGCTGGAAACCGTGGAAACCGCACCAAAATATCGCGGTCAAGGCGTCGTATTACCAGCACCTCGTTATTGCGAATTGTAGGACCATGCATGGTGTCGAGCAGATTCAACATTTGACAACATTTGCTCTACAGGTGAAGGAGCATGCTTTGAAAGTTGCGTACGGTCCAGATAAGGGTCCCGCAAAAAGTGTGCCCCCACTTACGAGAGCAGAGGAACGCGATATGCAGCGGCTGTTTCGGGGTGAGCGATATGCTCGCATTGAGGATTACTTGGCGTGGTGCGGCGTTGTTGGTATCCGAGTGCTACCCAATTTCGGTGATCGGGAGTATCTCTTGCCGGTTGATCTTATTGAAGATCCGACACCAAAGATGAACCGTGGGCCGCGTATTGCGCGCATAGGTTCTGAACGGGACCGAAAGAATGAGCACTCCTCTGGCGAGATTGCAGACGACTTGTACTCAAGCGACTGAAATGCGCGCGGCATCGACCAGCGACATGACAAAGTCAGTCAATCTTGTCTGCTCTTGGCGTAGATCATTCGCCGATAGATCAATAATGTATTGGTGAATCTCGATGTCGCCAATAGCACCAATCCAGCGGTGTCCGACGAACCCGCCGCGTCCTTTAGGTTGAACGATCACGACGTCTTTGCATTCGTAAGAGAGCCCGTAGACAATGGTTTGTTCGAGGTCGTCTCTGTCGGGTCGGTCTTTTGCAGGCTTGTATTTCACCTCTACGACAACAGGAGATTTTGAGCCTAGGGGCACTGGTCTCACGACGACGTCTGGCTCCGCCTCAATGTACATTCCTGCACTCAGAAGCTCATCATTTGGATTGCCAAGTACGCTAACCGGAAGGTTTCTATGCTCCGCGTCAGTCGCCAGGGTTCGATATATGAAACTTTCGAATACATCGCTCATCTGGATTACAAGTGACGAAAGAGGGATTGATTCGCCGCTCTTCTCATGACTGATTCCCTCTTGATGAGCAATTGCCACCGATAGGTCGAGCGCATCTCGGTAGTAAGCCCTTGTTGCCGGGAGTGTCAACTTTCCGGTTACCCAAGGGTCGCTCAGAAAATTCAACGACGTATCGAGTTCAACTTTCTCAAACAATTGGTATGCACGGTTGAGGCGACGGCTCAAATGTGCTTCGACGTTTGGAATTCGGTTTCGTGTCTTCGCAAGAAACCATAAGGCATGTTTGATGCAGCGGTTGCAATCGATGTCGACAGTTCGTTCGAACCAGCTTGCAGCAACACGGTGAGTGGTACCTCGCGCCTGGAGGGTGGTCACGGTGCGGTTCATCATGATGCGCCCGCGCGGGAACGATGTCGCCTCTTCGTGTTGGCGGTAGTCGCGTATCAGGCCGTCCTGTGCGATTCGGTCAACGAAATCACAAATAGACTTTGCATAAAGCTCAAGAAGGTCATGGCTAAGGTCGTCTTCAGGAAGATAGCGGCGTAGCGAATTCGACAAGCGTTCCGGGATGTATCCCGCGATCAGCAGAATCTTTGTGAGGTTGCGGAGAGGAGTTCTTGGGACGACTTGAAGTGTGATTGATTCGTTGAGCGGAATAGTTCCAATCCAACCATTGGCCTGCATCATTAGGCGCCCGTTCTTGGCGCTCAACGTGACGTATTTTGTCCGATTGGGCTCGATATCCACGAGACCATCTCGAAAAAGGAGCTCAGTTTCTATTTCAAACTGCTCGAACTCCTTGACGGTGATGATTCGCTCCACAGAGTTGTCGGATTCGGGCACGCCATTCGACGAATATGTCGAGTCGTTGGCGGTCAAAGCCACTTGTCAGTCTTCAGGTGAGGCGGTGGTGGTGTCAGCGCTGTCGCTTGGAGACTTTGACGGGACAATTTGGTTCCAGCTCTTCTCGGCGTCAGCGTATCCGTGTGGGTCGATGACGTACGCCTTCTTCAAAAGGAATCGCAACTGGTGGTCCCAAAGCGCCTGAAGTGACGCTTCATCCCCGATTCCCCTAAAGAAGGTATGACCAATAGCTGCCGCGGGCGTCTGAGCAGCCCTGCCATTGATAGTCATGAAGAAGACCTCTACGCGACGTCTCAAATCTGCTGGCATCCCAGATTCTTCCAAAAACTGCCCCAGCAGAATTCTGCTTGGATCCATCTGGATTTTGGCGAATCGACGCTCAAATGCTGCATCAACTTCATCGACTCCACGGTCCTGTGGATTCATTGTTGCGAGTATGTAAAGGTTCGCGGGAATCGAACATTCTGTTCCTGAGGCGACCCTGAATTTCAGTCCCCGTTTGCTTTTTTCGATGTAGGTGAGAGCTTCGCCGAATACCCTGCCTGGGTCGACTCTGCTGAGTTCGTCGATAACTATAAATACCATTTCATTCGGATGTTCTACCGCGACTCTGCACATCTGGAGCAAATGTTTGGGGGTGAGTACGAAACCCCCATTTTCTTCGTCGGGAATATAGCCCTCAACAAAATCTTCGTATTGGTATGACGGGTGGAACTGGACAAAGCGGACGAGTTCTGATTTGCCCTTAGCTAACGTCACTGCGATTGCAGAGGCGTACCAGCTCTTGCTCGTGCCGGGGGGTCCAACAAAGATGACCCCCCCAAAGTCAGAGAGAAGCTGGTTTGTTGTTAGCAAAATATCGTCGTTGTCTTGCAACACGAGATCCTCAAGGTGTTCAGTGGCATCGTTTGCGATATAAGTCGCATTTTCCGGAACAAAGAGATTGAGATCTTGCGCGGAAAGTTCCCGAACTTGTGTTCGCGCAAGTGGCGAATTTGGTGTGTCAGTTGTCATGATTAGAGAGTTTTGTCGAAGCTGATACCCGAGTACCTACCGTTGTTGGTTCATCCGAAGATGAACCTGTTTGCTCGAACCAAGTTGTCACACCGGGGACCGGATCCGAAGAGAAGAGGTGGTCGAACTCATCGTCATTTCGCGATGCATAACCGAATTCGTCGCGAAATGACCCGATGAGATTTGTGGCGTTTGGGCGCTCTGAAGAATAAAAACCGAAATTTCTGAGCAAATAGCCCGCGAGGGCGAGCGCTGGAAGTCGATCTCCGTAGAGGAGGTGTTCGCGGGCAAGAACCCAATGTTCGGCAGGCAGGTCGATTCCATCCGTGGCCGGAACATTCACGACTCGGGTCAAGGGTTGATTGGGCCGGAGAGAGGATTTCTGGTAACTGCCAGCCAAATTGTCATTCATCCACGAACGGCCCGCCTTGTTGGCCTGATGCCAAATAGGGCGGAAATACGGTTTGTTTGAAGGTCCACCTGGGACTTTGAGGTATTTTTCGAGGCGGTGAATTTCCGGCTGGATACCAGTGCTCTTGCCATTTTCAGCCGCAATTTGTCGGTAATGCAAATAGCCAAGGAAGCCGGGATGAACCCTTCGATTCAGCAACATTTCGACAGAGGATTGAACGGCGACGATAGTAATCACCCAAATGTGTTGTTGCCCATCCGCACCCGCCACGGGATGAGTTTACTGGAGAGCTGGGCTCAGATCGACCCCGAAGGCAGTTCGTCCCATCTCAAAGGCGGTGTCTAACGTGGTGCCAGTGCCCATGAACGGGTCAAGCACAACTCCTGGCATGAATTCCGCACCGTGTCCGCAGTCTGTCCATCCAACCGTCTCGCGAATGGGGAAAGTGAACTCGCGAAAATAACCACCGAGCACTGACTTCGCCTCCGCAGCGAGTTGTTTCACTTCGGCCGAATTCCTGCCGGTACCGTTCTGTACGCGGAGTGCTTTACCAGCATCAGAGATGCCGGTTGCCTGGATCGCTGCGATGTGAGCCTCGGTGAGCCCACCTTCCTGAGCGAGCTCCATTGCGCGCCTTGCCTGAACACGAGACATGTTGAGGCGGCCAGTCTTCTGCACGATACGCTCACGGGGTCGACCACATTGGCTGCAGACTTGTTCTGGACACGCGAGCAGAACCGTCCTTCGGACCAGCTCGGTTGGAAATGGAGCCAAGTGCTCGCCCATGTTTCTTTGCTGATTTACTGACCACACATCTCCGGGGTTTGCACCATTACCAAAAGCTTCGGAGTAACCAAAGAGGTCGTAGTAGTAGGTGTGCCTTTTTACGAGATGGATTATGTACTCATGCCGGTTCGCAAGCCGGTTCTTGGCCGGCTCAGGCATACCACCTTCTTTTGTCCAGATAATCCGGTTTCTGATGATCCAACCAGCATCAACAGCAGCTGCCTCAACCCGCCCCGGAATGCCGACAAGTGTGCGTTTGAAGAAAGTGTCGCCAACGTTGAGAAAAACGGAACCCGTTGGTCTAAGGATCCGACCCCACTCGGTGAGACACTGAAGCATTGCATCTACGTATTCAGCCGGAGTGTCCTCCTGGCCGATTTGCCCCTTCACCCCGTAATCGCGCTTTTTCCAGTATGGCGGAGAGGTGAACACCAGATCTGCTGAGGCGTCGGGTAAAGGAATGTGACGTGCATCAGCCACATAAGTTCGGTAGATGGGAGCGCCGCCTGTTTCCAGAAGGGGAGAAAGTAACGGCTCTGACGCGGCCAGCTGGTAGCTCATTTGTGCATCATTCATATTGCTAGTATAGCTCGTTAATGTATCATTCTGTGATCACTGAAGACTCTCAAAACCTCGACTTGGTTCTGGAACTTGCAGATCGAGTACGTATTGCCAGGGCAGGGAAGCCTTGGACTCAGATTGAGCTTGCTGCCGCTGCCCGTGTGAGTCGGGCCACGGTCGTACGAATCGAGTCGGGCATCGGGACGCCGCATATGCGTACGGTCCGAGCTCTCGCCGAGGCATTCGGCTTGGCACCGAGCGAACTGTTCCCAGACCTTGCTCGTTTGTGGGCAGGGCCATCTGTTCGTAAAGTTCGCAGTGGCTGATCGCGCGAGCACGGGCCAACAATAGACAGGGGTGCTGTCATCGCACTTGGATGGTCGACCTGAATGTCTACAAGTTTTTTGCCCTCGATTGCGCGATCAGCGTGACTGGCAACAGTTGACCGATCGCAACCGCGTCAAAACCAGTTACCGATCCGTCGTTATCAGTAGCAATTCGTCCCCTGTAGAAGGGAATCGGTGATGACGCGTATGAGACGTTCTGTCGCTCGTGCTGCAATTGAACCTGGGTAGTCGGGCGTAGGGAGGTCCCTCGTGGGGGTTTGTGTCGGAGGGCCGACGTGCACGTTCTCCGACTGGCGGTTGCAACCCTGGAGTTGATCAGGGAGGGCCCGTCAAGGCCGGCCGCAGGGTTCAATCTTGAGGGACCCGGTCAGCGGACATCGGACAATCGGACCGGAGCCGCTGCAGGTGGCTCCTTGCGGCGCGTCCCTCGCCGGTGGACAGTGTTCAAGTGTCCTCAACCAGCACCCATGCCCCATCTTCGCCGCCGGGCAGGCATGCGTCGTCAACGACGCTACGCAGCAATCACCGAGAGGGTGAAGAATGGTTGTCCATGGGCGTTGATCTCGACGAATTGCGGTGCTTGCGTAGGGCGCGAGACCAAATGGATCGCGAATACGCGCAGCCTCTCGATGTCGCTGAGCTCGCTCGCACGGCATCGATGTCATCGGCGCACTTCAGCCGCCGATTCCGTGAAGCGTACTTCGAGTCGCCCTATTCCTACCTGATGACTCGACGTGTCGAGCGCGCGAAGGCGCTGCTACGTCGGGGCGATCTGAGCGTCACAGACGTGTGCTTCGCCGTCGGTTGGACGAGCCTCGGCTCGTTCTCCACTCGCTTCACGGAACTCGTCGGTGAGTCGCCGTTGAGGTACCAGGCTCGCGGCCACGAGGGGCTCCGGGTCGTGTCGCCCTGTCAGATGATGGTGATGACCCGACCACGCAAGGGCGGCAGCCCCGCGGGCAGGGAAGAGAGCAGTTTCGAAGAAGAGTCTGTTTGTTCTACGGATTATCGTTAGCGCATGACCATTTCCCTGAGCACCGTTCACATCACCGTTGACGATCCGGAAGCCGCTCTTGTCTTCTACCGTGACACCCTTGGGCTGACCGTCAAGCTCGACGTCTCAAACGAGGGGTTCCGCTGGCTCACGCTCGGATCTGACACCCAGCCTGACGTAAACATCGTGCTCTCCCAACCCCATGGAGGACGGTCCCAGGAGGACGGAGATGCCCTTGCAGCCTTGCTCGCAAAAGGCGAGCTATACCCCGCGCACTTCCGCTGCCAGGACCTTGACTCCACCTTCGAGAGAATTGCTCGCACGCCCGGAGTGGGGGTAATCCAGGAGCCCACTTCTCAGCCTTGGGGTGTCCGTGACGCCGCAGTTCGCGATCCCGCCGGTAATCGGCTGCGGATCGAGCAAGCGTAGGGCTGGCGCAATGACTGGGGTATCGCTCATCGCCGGACGACCGTCACTTCTCAGAGCATCGGTCCATCTCAGACAATGGCTGAAGTGTGTCGCCAATCATGGTTGCCGGCTATGAGTTACTCCGTAGATTTCGTTAACGTGTCTCACGTGGGTCTGGAGTCATCACCGGTGGTGACTGCGCTGGCCGGCCTTCGAGCGAACGAGGCTCGCTACTTCAAGAACAAGTACGACCACGTCTTCACGGTTGAGCCTGCCGCCAAAGCCAAGAAAGAGATTGCCCTGGTGCACCGGATCCTTAAGGAAGAGCGGGGCATCGTCATCGAGTCGCCCGCGCTCGAGGCTACGACATTCCAGGTCGAGAACATCCGCTGGTCCTACGTGTTCTACGAGAGCGGGCTCTCGATCAACGTCCTGTACACCCTCGACGGACCAGATCCGAAACGGGCGGTAGGGTTCAAGCTTTCCGAAGGAATGGACATTCCCGCGGAGCTTGATTCGTTCAAGTTCGCACGTCAGAAGTCGAAACTGGCTGGGACCATCCGAGGCTCGTATTTTGTGATCAAAGGCAAGTACTGAGCTGAGAGGGCGTTCGAATAGCAGGTACCCAGTCCTTGTCCGACCGGGCCCGAGTGTCAGGTCGCGGCAACATTCAGTCCCCTAATGCAGGGTATGAGGCGGGTCGAGCCTCTGGGTGCGCTCCCTGTATAACAGCACCCGCGAACTGCACCGGGCCGAAGGCGGCCCATTGCTGCGGGGCTGGGGATACACGCACACAGAACAACGAAGGAATCGACTGCGTCAGCTCACGACGATAGGTGCATACTCAGCGTTATTGCCTTAGAAATGCATAACGATCCGTCGTTCTGGCGCGGCGTCCACCTCCCTCAGCTTGTTGTTCGGCATGTCGATCTGTTCGCTAGTGGCTCCGACCACACCTTAGGGATGGGTCGCTTTTCACTTGCGCCCTCCTCCTCATCCTACTAATCTACAACTATATGGTTGTAGAATGTTCATTGACGGAAGAGGACGTCGATCGCATTTTCCAGGCACTGGCTGATCAGACTCGGCGCGACATTCTGAGACGGACAATCCAACACGGCGAGTCGGTGTCGGTCCTCTCGCGTCGTTACGAGATGAGCTTCGCCGCTGTGCAAAAGCATGTGGCGGTGCTGGAACGGGCCGCGCTCGTCACAAAGGAACGACGCGGTCGCGAGCAGGTCGTGCATGCAAACAGGGTGACAGTACGCGAGGCGTCGATACTCATTGACGCATATGAGCAGCTCTGGATTCAACGCATCGACCAGATCTCCGACATTCTCACAACCACAGAAGGAGAATCGAAATGACCGTTATCAGCACGCACAAGGACGCGGAAAACCTCACCCTCACCGTCATCGCCGAATTCGACTCGACCCCTGAACAAGTCTGGGAGGTCTGGGAGGACCCGCGCAAGCTTGAACAGTGGTGGGGACCACCGACGTTTCCCGCCACGTTCATCCGGCACGACTTCTTCGTCGGAGGTGAGTCTCGCTACCTTATGACCGGACCTGAAGGTGAGACTCCGAAAGGATGGTGGCGCATAGAGGCAATCGACAGACCACGTCGCCTCGACTTCGCCAACGGCCTCGCAGGCGATGATGGTGAACCTGTCCCTGGCGTGGAACCGATGTCCGCCTACATGGTGTTGGAAGCAGTGGGTAGTGGGACGCGCATGACGGCCGTAACCAGCTTCGTCGATGTCGCTCAGATGGAGATGCTTCTCGGCATGGGCATGCAAGAGGGGATGGCCCAGGCGATCGGACAAATCGACGACCTACTTTCTCCATCCCGATCGCGGGCATAGCGTCGGAGGGAGTTTGTATGAGGAAGTTGATCGAATCGACCCACGTCTCTCTCGGTGGAGAGATTGGGTCGCCCCAGTGGGCGTTTCCATATCTGAACGAGGAACACCATGGCTACGCCAAGCGATTGCTGTTTGCGGCTGACGCGCTACTGCTTGGGCGGTTGACGTACGAGGGTTTGTCAGCGGCATACCCTGCGATGACCAGCGGTAATTCCGGAGTTCCGGATGACTTTATCGATCGGATGAACAACATTCTGAAGTACGTGGCATCAACGACTCTTCGAGAGGCAACGTGGAATGGGGCGGTCATCGACGGGGATGTGGCCTAGTTCGTGGCCGATCTAAAGCAGCAGCCCGGTGGCAACATAATCAAATACGGTAACGGTTCGCTCGATGTCACCTTGATGGAGCACGGCCTGATCGACGAATTCCACATTTTGATGACACCGGTCGCTGTCGGACGAGGCCAGCACATGTTTGAGGCAATCGAAAACGGTCCCGCCCTGAATCTCATCGATGTCACGCAGTTCAGCAACGGTGTCGTGATACTTACCTACACACCCAAATGACGTCGTTGTAGGTGACCCCGACCGGGTTGGTGGCGCGCCAGAACGTTCTCCCAGTGGGCCCTCCGAGTCCGACCCAATGGGCGCAGAATCGGCGATCACGTGCGCAACAAATATCCGTCTGGTTGAGAATTCACGATGTGACCGAAGACACACCTCGCTTGGCGTGCATATGGTTCGATCTGGCGGTAGAGCTCGCACTGAACCCACAGCCTTGGGATGGTGGAGGGACGCGAACACGGCGGCCAGTCGCGTCCCAATTGCCGAGTCGCGGTTGACAGCGACTCATAATGCTATATCATTGTCTTATGACAGTAGATAAAGCTAACAGCAGGGTGGTTCCGCGGCGAGTCTCGCCGATCGAGTTCCGCCTCGATCTCGCTTCGGGCGTGCCGACGTACCTGCAGCTCGTCCATCAGGTCGAGCACGCGCTCCGCCTCGACTACCTCAAGCTCGGCGATCAGCTTCCGAAGGTCCGAGACGTGGTCGCAGAACTCGCGATCAACCCCAACACGGTGCTTAAGGCCTACCGCGAACTCGAGACGAAGGGTCTCGCGGTCGGGCGACCCGGCCAGGGAACATTCATCCTGGCGACGCTCGGCCAGGTGGCACTTCCCGAACTCACCGAGCTCCGCCGTTCGCTCACCTCCTGGGTCGCCTCTGCCGACGCGGCGGGCCTCGACGAGGACGGGATCGCAGCGCTCGTCGCGAACGTGCTGCGGGATTTTCGTGAGCGTCGCGGAGGCACTGCCGACCAGCGCGGCGCAGCGCGACACGAGGCGGAGGGTGTGGCATGAACGTCATCGAGACCCACGCTCTCGGCAAGTCCTACGGTTCCACAAGAGCACTACACGACTGCACGCTGGCGATCCCCGACGGCCATGTCGTCGCGCTCGTCGGGCCGAACGGTGCCGGGAAGTCGACTCTGCTCAACATCGCGGTCGGGCTTGCCACTCCGACCACCGGTGATGTAACGGTGCTCGGCGGGCACCGTGCCGGCTCACTGGTCGCGCTGGACGGGATCGCGTTCGTTGCTCAAGACACGCCGCTGTACAAGAACCTCTCGGCTGGCGATCTGATTCACGTGACCCGCAATCTCAATCGCCACTTCGACCAGGGATACGCCGTCCAGCGTCTCGGCGAGCTCGGCATACCCCTGAAGCAGAAGGCAGGGAAGATGTCAGGTGGACAGCAGGCCCAGCTTGCCTTGACATTGGCACTGGCGCGCCGGCCGCGACTCCTCATGCTCGACGAGCCGATGGCGACGCTCGATCCGCTCGCCCGACATGACTTCATGGCGAGAGTCATGACCGCGGTCGCGGACGATGGTGTCTCAGTCGTGCTGTCGTCGCACGTCCTTGCAGAGCTCGAGCGGGTTGCTGACTATCTCGTGCTCGTTTCGCGTGGGACCGTCCAGATGGCGGGCGAAGTCGATGATCTACTCGCTCGCAATCGCGTACTCACCGGTCCAGCGTTGGAGTCCGAGCGTTATGCGAGCCAGTGGAACGTTGTGCACGCGACCAGTGCTGCATCACAAGCACATCTGCTCGTTCGCTTTGATGGTCCTCCCGATCCTGTGCCCCCGGGATGGGACGCGCACTCTCTCACCTTGGAAGAGCTGACCCTCTCTTATCTCCGTGAGCCCGGCGCCGCGACACTGCCCGGCCCAGTCCGCGGACGTTACGACGAACCGTCGGAGGCGACGAGATGACCACATTGACCACCGTGCCCGTGCGTCCGGAGGAGGATGCAACGCTGCGGCCGGTGCCATGGCGTCAGATGGCCTGGATCACCTGGCGCCAGCATCGCTTGGCGCTGACCGGGGTAGTCACGCTTTTGGGTGCGTTGGCGTTGTACCTCTGGCGCGCTGGCCTTCAGTTGCACCACGGCTATGGCGCTGCGACCGCGTGCCGCCCTGCAAGCTCAATTGCTTGTGTGAATGCGATCAGTGACTTCATGAGCATCTACGACCACACGACGACGATCATCCCAGCGTTGCTCCAGGCAGTGCCCGCGCTGATCGGGGCATTTGTCGGAGCGCCGGTGTTGGCCCGTGAGCTGGAGACCGGCACCTTCCGGTACGCCTGGACCCAGGGATTCGGGCGTTGGCGCTGGACGCTCGCCAAGCTAATTCCGCTCGCGGTCGTGGTGGCTGCGGCCGCCGGAGTGTTCAGCCTGCTCTTCTCCTGGTACTACCAGCCGTTCATCGCTGACGGTCAATCCAACCGGCTCGGTGCCATCGTCTTCGACCTCCGCGGAATCGCGTTCGCTTCTTGGACACTTGCCGCCTTCTCAATCGGCGCTGTGGCCGGCATCTTCGTCCGCCGCGTCGTCCCCGCGATTCTTGCCAGCCTTGCCGCGTACACCGGGCTCGCTGTCGTAGTCGGAGTATTCCTGCGTGAGCACTACCTGACGGCGCTGGTCACCAGTAGACCGAATGTGCCCGCCTCCGCGTTGATCACGGGCAATTGGGGGACCAAGGACGGCACGGTTGCATTCGTCGGCCGGCCCCCCATCGACCTACTCCAGCAGTTCTGCCCTCCCTCCGCGGTGGGGCCGGGCAAGCCGTCGTTGGGATCATTCGCGCAGTGCTTCTCCCAGCACGGCTACACGCTCTGGACCAGCTACCAGCCGGCCAGCCGGTTCTGGCCATTCCAGTGGATCGAGGGCGGTTGGCTGCTCGCGTTGTCGGCGCTGCTCATCGCCGCGACCGTCTGGATGGTCCGCGGCCGGGCGACCTGATCGTCTCATTCGCTCGTTAGGCACGTACACGCAAAAAAGGAGCCGGGAACGGTTAGCTCACGGCGTGCATCGTTCCCCACAAAGGGGCGTATCGAGCAGCACACCTCATGCACGAGGCCGGGTTGCGTCGCGACAGAACGACGGAAAGCTCGTATGGTTGGGCGTCGAGAACGAGCGCAAGTATTCGGCGTTATTTGGCAAATAGGTTCACAAAAATAACCGTCGTTATGCGCTGAACCGACGCAAAACGCGATTCACGCAGATGAGTCATTCTGCGCTCGCCGGCCACACAAAGCGCCGGGCGTCGATCCCGCTGGAGATCACTCGACGTCGCACGCGTCGGCGGAACTCCATATGTGTTCACCACACCGGATGACCGGCTCTGGCACGCGGAGAACTGGCGCGCCAACGTGTGGCGCCCTTCGGTCAAGGCTGCGGGACGGGCACCGCTTCGGCCGCACGATCTCAAACACACGGGCATTGCGCTAATGGCTGCAGCGGGTGTCGATCCTTCCGAGATCGTCCGACGCGCCGGTCATTCCGGCGTGGCGTTCACCTACGACCGCTATGGGCTCCTCTTTCCCGAAATCGACAAGCAGGCGGCGGAGAAGTTGGAGCGAGTACGACGTTTCGGTCGCGACTGGCTTTGACCGGCGGGTGGGGGATCGCCGCGACTTGAACGTTCTGAGTAGTTCAAATTGGCCATTCGGCGTGATTCGATTCTGCTGAAGAGAATGACACGTTCTGCTCTATCGCCTCTGTAGACGGTACATAACAATTGGAACATGATTCTCTTCCAGCCCTCCAGAGTGCAAAAAAGCGACTTCGCTCCATCTGCTGAGCGAGCATTAGAAACAACACGCCGCGGATTTATTGGAAGTAAGTGGGCGATTTATGGTGCAGCCATCGTCCTTTCCGGAATTGTCGGGTCGACCTTCGCGGCGCGGAGTGCTGCTCACGGTGCAGTGAGTAACTCGCGCATGGCTTTCGCTGCGTCGTCGAAAGAGATCTCTTCGACGTTGCAGTTGGCGATTCAGCACGAACGAGATCTGATCGTCAGCGCCGGCGGCTTTACCGCGGGCGCGCCCAATGCATCCAATTCACAATTTACGAGATGGGCAAACTCGGTTCAGGCGCGCGCTCGTTACCCGGAGCTCTTAGGCATCGGTCACTCGGTGATTGTGCCTGCGTCACAGCTCGCGAGTTTTGCGGCACGGAGCCTTGCCAACCCGGCGGGGCCACTTGGCCCTGGCGGAACATTTCAGGTGTCGCCGCCGGGAAGCCGTGCGGTCTATTGCTTTGCCGAGTCCGACTTCGCCCGTTCGATCCAGACAAAATTCCCCGCGGGCTTTGATTTTTGAGCGGGCAGTTTTGGGACCGTGCAGTTTGCGGTTCGAGACTCTGGCAAGAGCGCCTATCTTCCAATCAAGAACAAGAACTCGACGCTGCTGTCGGTAATCACTCCTGTCTATCGGGGAGGCGTCACACCGGCCACCGTCGCGGCCCGCCGCAACACGTTCATCGGCTGGATCGGGATGTCGCTTGTGCCCAACGTGGTCTTGGTCCGCGCGTTAGAGGGCCACTCAAATATCGCGGTCAAGTTCAGCTACAGCGCAAATGGGTCGCATGCGGTGTTCACAAGCGGCGTCGCCCCTCGAGGCGCGCACTCGGTAATGACGAGTCTCCACAACGGCTGGACCGTCGAGACCTACGGAGCCGTCGCCGGCGGTGGAATCTTCGAAAACGGGGGTGCCACTCTTCTGTTGCTTGGTGGAATCGCGCTCAGCTTATTGATGGGACTATTGATCTACGTGCTCGGCACTGGACGGGCGCGTGCGAAGCAACTCGTGCGAGAGCGAACCTCGGAGCTCGAACATCAATCAGCAGAGCTCGAATATCAAGCGCTGCACGATTCGCTCACGGGCCTACCCAATCGAGCGTTGATTCGTGACCGCATCGAACAGATGCTCGCTCGTGCTCGGCGCGACCAACTCCCCTGCGCGGCGATGTTTTTAGACCTCGACAACTTCAAAGATGTCAATGACACCCTTGGGCACAAGGCCGGTGATGATTTGCTAGTTGCTGTCAGTCAAAGGCTGAAGAGCGCGGTCCGTGGAGTCGACTCGGTTGGGCGCCTTGGAGGAGACGAGTTCGTCATCCTTGTTGAAGGCGCAACGCTCTCGGAAGGCACCGAGGCATTAGGCAACCGGATCCTCGAAGCGTTGCTGCCTCCAGTAGAGGTCGCTGATAGTCCAGTCCCCCTTTCGATTTCGGCCAGCATCGGTATCGCAACGGATAGTGGCAGCAGCACCTCCGATGAACTACTGCGCGATGCGGACATTGCTCTTTATCGCGCCAAGGCAGCCGGAAAAGCCTGCGTCACGACGTTTGCACCTGCAATGCAGGACGCGGTGAATGAACAGCGCTGGTTAGGAGTCGAACTTCATCGAGCCTTTGACGAGCATCAGTTCTTCCTGCTCTACCAGCCCGTGATCAATTTGGCGACAAACGCCTTTGTCGGAGTCGAAGCACTACTACGGTGGCAGCATCCCGAGCGTGGTGTCATCCAGCCTGATGAGTTCATTCCTGCGCTGGAGGCGAGCGGTCTCATCGTCTCGGTCGGTGCTTGGGTACTGAAGGAAGCCTGCCGTCAAGGTGCCATTTGGGCTGGCCAAGGTCATGCCATCTCGGTTTCGGTCAACGTCTCGGGAAAGCAGTTGGAGCGAAATCGCCTGGTCGATGATGTCCACGATGCGCTCGATGCCACCGGTTTTGATCCGGTGCTCCTCATTTTGGAACTCACCGAGACTTCCATGATGGAAAATGTCGATGCGGCAGTCGAACGACTGACGATCTTGAAGTCGATCGGAGTGCGCATCGCGATCGACGACTTCGGGACTGGTTACTCATCGGTTGTCTACCTGCAGCAATTTCCCCTCGACATTTTGAAGATTGATCGCTCCTTCGTGTCGAAGATCGTCGACTCGAAGGAGTCCGCTGCCCTCGTTCACACCATCATCGACCTTGGAAAGGCTCTCAATTTCGAAACCATCGCCGAAGGAATCGAGGAGGAGGATCAACGATTGGCTTTACTTGACGAGCACGTCGATGCCGGACAGGGGTTTCTCTTTTCCCGGCCAATTGATGTCTCGGCAATCGAACACCTCTTCAAGGAGTCCGTCACCAGTTCTCACCCGTCAGTCGAGGTGACGAGCGCGGCGGTGACTCAGCATCAGCCATAGGCCGCCTGGACGTCCTATGGGCGGGATGACATCCGATGAGCGCTTCGAACTTCGACCCGTTTGGGATTGAAGCCGAATCAAGCCCTGTCGTGCGACCATTTTGACGGGCTGACGTTAGAGCCTGAAGCGAGTCAGCCCACCGGGTTCGGTCCCCAATGTCACGGTCACCGAAACTGTTTTGATGCGATAGACGCTCCACGGCGGTGGTCCCTGCGACGGCGCGTTGAACGGGGCGGTGATACCGACCCCGGTCTCATCCACTTTGGCAGGCCTCCCCTGGTCCGCCCATGCTTTGGCAAGGCGCGTCAGTGTGGCGCGGTCAGTCTCCCGCGCTGCCTCACCCTCGACAACGACGTCTGCATCGCGGATAGACACCGCGATCGAGCAGCGTGGATCCCGGGCGACATTGCGGCATTTCCGGGTACCCGATCCGGTCTGGAACCAGAAGCTTCCGTCCAGCCAGAGCGCACCGACCGCTGTCACATGGGGGCTCCCATCCTCGTTCACAGTCGAGAGCCACGTCGTTCGAGCGTTGTGGGCATCTGGAGCCGGCGGCGAACCGGCATCGAGCTTCTCGACGATGCTCGCCCAGTTCACCGGGGGCAACCCGTCCGTCGCACCCAAGTTGATGACGTCCATTGCGTCTCCCTTCTCGCAATGTGGCGAAACTACCAGTTCGTGTTGTCCATCAAATGGTTATCGCCGGCAGAGTCATCGGACGAGGAAGGTGGAATGAACTGTGGCCTCCCCTGCCGGTGTCCCCATGTACCGATGATCGAAGCGGCCGCTGCGTATCCAATATCGCCGGAACCACTTCCCACGCGGAGCCGTCGATCTGCGCGGTTCGGTCCAGCCGAGTTGGCTGTGATTCGGCAGGGCGTTCTGTTCGCGCTTGTACACCCGGAATCGCGGGTCGGAGATCGAACGACTCGCTGGCTACGCCAGCGCCGCGTTCACATACGACCGCTATGGGCACTTCTTCCCAGAGGTCGACAAGCAGGCGGCGGACAAGCTGGAGGCGGTACGTAACGCCGTTCGACTCAGCTGATTGGCAAGGCGATTTCTATCCGTTCCGGTGGACTCTCGCTTCCCGCTGCTGAGGTCCACGTCGAAGCGCTCGCCAGTCGGTGACCAGCTTTGGACCTGTTCGCCGGGATGGAGTCGTTCATCCTCGCAATACCGGTTGGGAACGGTCCACAAAAGGTCCGCAGTGCAGCTCGGCAAGTGAGAGTCTGGGGGCATGACCGATCGACCTCATATTGAGTTCGTCCGCGCAACTGAGCTGGCGCCGAACGTTCCATACGCCTACGCGGCTGTCGTGCATAACGCGACTGAGTTCGTCTTTACGGCCGGCGCGTGCCCCCTCGACGTGGATGGTCGCGTTGTTTGCGCCGGTGATGTGAGAGGCCAAGCCGAGGCTGCAATCAAGAATCTCGAGACCGCGCTCAAAGCGGCCCACGCATCGTTGACTGATGTCGTGAAAACGACCGTTTACGTCGCGAGCAGCAACCGTGATGATCTGGTTGGGGCCTGGCAGGTCATTTCCGGAGCCTTCGGTGACCATGACGTACCCAGCACTCTCGTCGGCGTTGCCCTTCTCGGATATCCAGATCAGCTCGTTGAGATCGAGGCGATCGCGGCAATTCGCTGAAGTTGAACCTCCGGTAGGTCGGGGTAGACACCAGTTCCCCCGTGACTCGCTTCAAGTGTCCGCCGTCGTTTCTCTAGCGTGATCCGCCGTAGTCTGAGGCACGTTTGAGGCATGAGGAAGGGGTCACAGTTGGGCCACGCCTCCCGGTACCTCCGCTAGCTGGACTACGGCACTCGTCGTTGTCCGCGAAATGGGCGCACTGGGCAGCGCACCTGATGCACAAAGCGGGTCGCTTCGCTACAGAACACCGGCCACGCCGCACGGTCGAGCATTTAGAGACCCACAAATAATCGGCGATCTGTGCGCTCTTCGGCGGCTCAGCCTGCAACTGTCAAACAGCGCAAACGTTGCCGGTCAAGGCACTAGCCGCGCATTATCTGCACAAAAGTTCCCACACCTGCACAAAAAGTCAGGCATTAGGCGTATTTCCTGTGCAAAGCCCCTCAGATTCTCAATAAAAGTCGGGCGGTTCAGGCATCGACGAGCGTGAGAGGGGCCGTTGAGAAGGGTGGCTGGACGGCATTTGGTTCATTCTTTGATTCCCGCGATTTGACGTAGAGATTCCGCGCGCACCGCGATGGAGGAGATTGATAGCTTATGTCGAGAAACATCTCGAATTGGTCGTCGGTAGGGGCGTTAGAGCAGGGGTTTTTCTTTTAAAAGAGGAAAATCTGCTCAGCTTGAGAGGAAACGCTATTTCTGCAAACGATGTTGCTCCTGCTGAACTGGGTTAAATAAATGACCCACGCAATTCAGCAGATAGCGCGGGGGATCAAGCAGGGATTGCAGTCGGAAAGTCAAGGAATCCCTCGCAGCATTGGATCTGTGCATCTCACCTACTCGCCGTACCGGCGATTCTGAGAACTTCTTGAAGGCGCTGAGGGCAACGTCTGTCGGGAGGTCGGAGAATGCAAACGCGATGTGCACTCTTGTTTTGTATCTCGTGGCGCAAGACGGCTGTTGTCGAGTGAATCTGTTGTCGAGTGAATCCTGTATTCATTGGGGTGACCAAGATCATTTCAACGTTGATGATGATCCAACTCGAGAGCGTATGTCAACGAACTGACCGCTCAGATACCGCCCAAGGACGTCGGCAACGGACATTTGAGCCGAGGGCAAGACGAGAGCATGTCGATACAGATCCATAGCGAGTGTTGTGAAGATGAGAGTCACTGGCGTTGTTGGCCGTTGCCTTGTCTCTTGTAGTGTTTGGCGCCTCCGCAGTAGCGATGGTTGATGCTCAGATAATCGTTCTTGCAGTCGGAACAACCAGAGGTTTGCGCTCGGCCCTTGAGGGTGTCGTCGTGGCCACCGTGGTACTCGCCGCAATCGTTGGAGCAGTTGGAGTTCCCCTTATCCAACTCGTGACGATCCCTGTTCTGCGGGTCGCTGTCGCTACGATCTCGCTCATTTTTGGATCGAGCTGGCTTCGCAAGGCAATATTGCACGCCAGCGAGCACATTGCGATCCACGATGAGGATGTCGTCTTTGAAAATACCGTTGCCTTGTCGACCGGGCAAAATGGAGAGGTCTTTCGGCGTGCGCTTCACAACGGGGTCGGATCTGTTGTTGCCTTCAGGGAGGTCATCCTCGGGGGCACTGAGGTCGTGCTCAATCTGCTCGGTCTTGGGGCGTCTGATCACCGGGCGAAGCTGGCCTGTCGCGCTTGGGGATCAGCTCTTGTCCTCGTCGTCGGGTTCGGTTTTGTCGTGGCTCATCAGATTCCGGGCGCGAAGGAGAGCGAGAGGGTGCTGGCCCTGATCGGATGCGCTCATCCAAGTCTTGATCGCGCCAACTTTCTCGCGCCAACTTTCTCGCGCCAACTTTCTCGCGATTGCGCTCGTACGTCATAGATATTCTGGGCGGGTCGCCGATCAGGTAGCGTACGGAATCCATGAGGTTCGTCTCTACGTGGGGTCAGGCGTTGCAAAGTTTTTGGTGGGACCTCCCCGTCGGAGACACCCCGGAGCTGTCTGTGGGAGTAATTTCGACACTCGGAGCTGCATTTCTCTTTCGGCTGAAACGCACTCTCGCAGTCGACCCGGTTCTCTTTGTCGCAATATTCGTGCTCATCGTAAGCATGACGCGTGGTCGACAGCGCGCCTAACCTCAGGCTATCCAGCCCAAACCAACTACGACCGCTGCGCAAGACCGTCCGGGATATCGCGAACTCTTTCTCCTTGCTGGCTTTACCCCGCTCATTTTGTCCTCGTTGTTTGCGCGAATGGCGACCCAGATGTTCTCGGTACTCATTGTCCTTTTCGTTCTCGGCACAGGGCACTCCTCTGCTCTCTCGGGAATTGTCCTGCTCGTCGGTCAGGTTCCGGGGATCATCGTCAGTCCTGTTGCGGGCGCCCTGCTCGAGCGCAATATCAAGGTCATGATGATGAAGCTCGACTTCTACACAGCTGCCGTGGCAATGGCGTTGATCAGCTCCCTTTCGATCGTTCATATGCTCTCGACAGCGGTACTTCTTCTCATTGTCGCATTGAGTTCACTGACGCAACCTCTCAGCCGGGTCGGAGGACGGTCGTTGTTCCCGATCTTGGTGCCACGCGAACTCTGGGATCGATCGAATGCGCTCGACAGTGGGACTTTTGTCATTTCGAGCGTGCTCGGTCCCGGTATCGCTGGAGTATCGGTGTCCGTCATCGGCGCGCGTTGGTCGTTGTTGATACCCGCAGTGCTCTCTCTTCTCGCTGCGGCCGCACTTTCGTGGGTAAAGGTACCTCATCGCGAGATCCACCACGAGGTTGGGGTGTTTGCCGATGCAATCGCGGGGATCAGGTATGTGCTGAATAACCGAGTTCTGCGCATGCTTGCCGGAACAATGACGATCTACAACATGGGGTCGGGCGCTCTCGCGGTCGCGATTCCCGTTCTGGTTCTGCATCGGCTTCATGGAGGTTCAAAGAGTGTTGGCCTTTTCTTTGGCGCGATGGGGCTCGCAGGATTTGTCGCAGGCATGGTTATGGGAAGGATCGGTACGGAGCGGCGCGAGAAGGGAATTCTCTCCCTTGGCTGCGCACTGAGTGCGCTTGGGTTCACCTTGCTTGCCTTTACCCACAATCCTGAACTTGCTGGCCTCGAGATAGCCCTGTGTGGAATTGCCAACGGGCCGTTGGTCGTCGCAATGTTCTCACTCCGGCAGCGCGCGACAGATCCGCTCTGGTTCGGTCGTGCGTTCGCGGTTTCGATGAATGTCAACTTCGCCGGATACCCAATCGGGTCCGCCATTGCCGGCGCGCTTTTGACGCACTCCATCTCGCTCGCCTTCGCGGTTGCAGCCTGCCTCTCGTTGCTGGGAGGGGTCTGGCCGACGGTGCTGCCGAGCCGCTTCTACGAGCCGCTCACCGTCGAGACTTCGAGGCCGATCGTCGTTCTCGAGTGACTCGGGCTAACGCCGAGGACGGTTCCGGCTCTCGTGAGCAGGACCGGTCCAGGTGCGACCAGAGAACCTCCAGTTGGTCCGTCGCTCTCGCCAGGCTGAACGCGGCGGTGTCCGGTGCTCGGACTGGTTCTCGAGGTACTCTCCAAGCGCCTTGATGATCACCTTGAGTGTCGTTTCGTCAGGGATGCGACGTTCACCCGATTGGATCGCGGCCTTGATCACAGTGGAATATTCCCGTGTTTGCGTCGTGGGAGGTCCTCGCGCTTGGTGATCAGAAGGTCGAGACTTGCAGCCAGTACCTGACGGGTCTCCGCGGGGTCGATGATGTCGTCGATGTATCCGCGCTCCGCGGCGACGTAGGGATTGGTGAAGCGCTCGGTATATTGCGCAACCAACTCCGCGCGTCGTGTGGAGGCGTCGTCCGCATTGGCGAGTTCTCGCCGGTGCACGATCTCGACTGCACCCTCAGGACCCATGACGGCGAGCTCAGCCGACGGCCACGCAAAGCAGAGATCCGAACCGATCGACTTTGAATCCATGACGAGGTACGCGCCTCCATACGCTTTTCGCGTTATTACCTGAATGCGCGGCACCGTCGATTCGCAGTACGCGTAGAGCAGTTTTGCGCCGTGGCGGATGATTCCGCCGTATTCCTGATCGGTGCCAGGCATGAATCCTGGGACATCAACAAAGGTGATGAGGGGGATGTTGAACGCGTCACAAGTTCGTACGAATCTGCCGCCCTTTTCCGATGAATCGATATCGAGTACACCAGCGAGAACCTGGGGCTGGTTGGCGACAATTCCGACGACTCGACCGCCGATACGCGCGAAACCGCAGGTGAGATTTGCAGCAAAGAATGGGAAGTACTCGAAATATTCTCCCTCGTCAACGACGGAGGTAATCAGGGTCTTGACGTCGTAGGGCTGATTGGGGCGCGCCGGCACAAGATCGCGAAGTTCGGGAGTTGATCGAGTGACCGAATCGCTATTGCTAGTTGTTGGTGGCTCTTCGAGGTTATTCGAGGGCAAGAACGATAGCAGCTGACGTACATCGTCAAGACATGACTGCTCATCTGTGGCGACGAATGCGGCAACGCCTGAACGCGTTGCGTGGGTCATTGCGCCTCCGAGCTGTTCAGCGGAGACCTCTTCGCCAGTGACGGTCTTTACCACATCTGGACCGGTAATGAACATGTGACTCGTGCCCTGAACCATAAAGATGAAATCTGTCAGCGCGGGTGAGTACACTGCTCCTCCAGCCGACGGGCCAAGGATGATCGATATCTGTGGAATGACTCCGGACGCGCGCGCGTTGCGATGGAAGATTCCACCGAATCCATTCAGAGCAGCAACGCCCTCTTGGATACGCGCTCCACCACCGTCGCTCAATCCAATGATTGGAACGCCCATCTTGAGCGCCATGTCCTGGATCTTTTGGATCTTCGCGGCGTGAGCCTCGCCGAGAGAGCCACCAAATACCGTGAAGTCCTGCGCGTAGATGCACACCTTCCTTGCTTCGATCGTCCCAAATCCCGTTATGACACCGTCAGTGAAAGGACGGTTTTCGTCGAGCCCTACTCCGTAGGCGTGGTGTCGAACGAGCATGTCGACCTCGTGAAACGAGCCTTCGTCGAGGAGATAGTCGATGCGTTCGCGTGCGAGCAGCTTGCCCTTTTGTGCCTGTGCTTCGATCGCGCGGTCGGTTCCTGCGCTCCTCGCCTCGCTACGCCGCTCGATGAGTTCATGCAGTCGATCAGACATTGCGTTGGGAACTCCGCTCTCAGCCATTGGAGCAAGGCTAATGGTGTGTCGCGCCCGATGTGGAAAGGACGGTCAGGCTCCGATCTCGCGGCGTCCCTCAAGCGCGCGCCCAAGTGTGAGTTCGTCCGCATATTCAAGGTCTCCACCGACCGGAAGTCCACTCGCAATGCGTGTGACGGTCAATCCCATCGGTTTGAGAAGTCGCGCGAGGTACATCGCGGTGGTATCTCCCTCAAGGTTGGGGTTTGTGCACAAGATTACCTCCGCAACCCGCTCATCTTCGATACGTGATAGGAGTTCTCGCACGCGCAACTTTTCAGGTCCAATGCCTTCGATCGGATTCAATGCTCCACCCAGAACGTGGTAACGCCCATTGAATTCATGTGTCCGCTCAACTGCGACGATGTCGCGCGGATCTTCGACGACGCAGATCTTCGTGGTGTCTCGCTGGTTGTCATCGCAGATCGAGCACTCATGCGACAGAGAAACGTTGAAGCATCGTTCGCAAAGCGTCGTTCGCTCTTTGACCTCGATGATTGCTCCGGCGAGCCGAAGCGCATCTTCCTTTGCAACCTTGAGCAGGTAGAAAGCGATGCGCGCGGCGGATTTCGGCCCGATGCCGGGGAGTCGGCCAAGTTCATCGACGAGATCTTGGATGGGTCCATCAAACAGTGCCAGCTTCTTCCCCTTTAGTGAGTCGGGTCGCGATCGTTTGATCCAAAAAGGCCCTCGAGCGCCTGTGCAACTGCTCCGCCCATGGCCTCGCTTCGCACCTTTTTGAGCTGACTTGTCGCGTCGCGAATTGCTGCGAGGACGAGATCCTCGAGCAGTGAAAGATCGCCGGGATCGACGACCGAGGGATCGATGGTGATCCTGTCGAACGAGAACTCACCCGAGACCTCGACGCGCACCTTTCCCTGCGCGGCGCTACCGGTCACCATCCGCTCGTTTGCCTGTTGCTCGGCGCGCGAGAGTTGATCTTGCAACTGCGCCATTGCGTCAAGGAGACCGTCGCCCCCTTCATCCGGGGAGAGACTCATCGTCTAGATCTCCTTTGCGCCCGGGAAGGCGGCGCGGAGCTGGTCTTCTGCCCAGGCGAAATTGGTGTTCGGCTTCTTTTCGGATTCGTGGTCCGCGAGGGGAAGGCCGAGATCATCGAGATCATCTTCATGCTCGGTTGTATCTGCATTTCGTCCATCATCTGCCGTGTGCGATTGGAGACGAGGAGCCGACGTTGGAGCAGTTGATCTGATCGCCGGGGCGGGGGTGTGGGGTGCTCCGACGACCAGTCGGAGACTGAGCTTGGTGCCGAACTGCGTGGAAAGGGTGTCTTCGATATCGGATTTGAGGGGCTCTGCGTGGCGGATGTGCGCTTCGTTGGGAAGCCCGGCGATAATCGTCTGGTCCTCAATTGCCATGAACCGGGTTGCCTGGTAGATCGCACGTGCCTTTGGTCGAAGCGACGCAAGGACCTGGTCCTCCCAGACGCGAACAAGTTCCTCGAAGGACGGCATCGGACGGCGGTGGGGGTCGCTCCCCTGAGCCTCGACGTCGATGGTCGTGGTGGAATCTAGCGGGTCGCCCGCTTTTGGCTCCTCGGTCATCGCGCTTTCGTCTTGGAGGTCACGTACGACGGGATCTGCCAACCTCTTTTCGCCACCTGCAGACCTCAGCAGGGCTCCGAGCGATGGGCGCGGTCTTGAGGCCGCGAGCTCCATTGAAGCTGGATCTTGCGCAGCCGGTGTCGCTGGGGCAGTCGGCTCCGGTGTCCTTGGTGCGAGTGGGGCGGAGGTCGGTGTCGCCGACATAGCAGCGCCCTTTGGGCTCTGGGGAGCCCCGACAAGCTGTCGTTCGATCCGTTCGATGCGTTCAACGAGCGCCTCGGGAGTCGTCTCCGCCCCTGGATGCGTGCACCGGATCATTGCGACCTCAAGGGTGATTCGTGGTTCAGGAGCGTCGCGCATTGCGACTATGGCGGCGCCGACAAGCTCCATCGCCCGGACACACCGCGCGGTTCCGAGTGAGAGTACCTGATCGCGTTCGAAATCAGAGAGCGGTATTGCGGTATTTGCGTGGTACTGCGCGAGAAAACCTGCGCGCAGACGCTCGATGACATCGACTCCGAGTTGTTGAGGATCATGACCCGCATCCACCGCGCAGTTGATTGCAATCAAGAGGGCAGCAGTATCGCTCTCACGCATCGCGCCGATGATCTCGTTGATGACATCGGTGCTGTCTTCGATGACTCCCGATGCCGCAACTTGATCGAGCATGCTGAGTGCGTCGCGCGCCGAGCCGCGCGCGCGTCGGACCGCGGTATCGAGAGCTCCTTCGGGAAGTTCGAGCCCGGCATCTCGTGCGATATCGGCAAGGAGGGCATCAAGCGTTGTCTCATTTATGAGATGAAACTCAAAGTGTTGGGTGCGGCTACGGATAGTGGGAAGGACCTTCTGGGGATCGGTCGTCGCGAGGACAAAAACGACATGCTCGGGGGGCTCTTCGAGCGTCTTGAGGAGCGCATTTGAAGCCTGTGCTGAAAGCATGTGGACTTCGTCGACGATGTAGACCTTCCAGCGACCCGGGGTCGCGAGGGTCGATCGTGCCACCAAATCTCGCATTGCATCTACGCCGTTGTTCGAGGCCGCGTCGAGCTCGTGAACGTCGAACGAGGAGCCAGCGGTGATGGAGCGGCATGAGGCGCAGATTCCGCAGGGTTCGCCCTCTTGTGGAGATTCACAGTCAAGCGCCTTGGCGAGGATTCGAGCGGTGGAGGTCTTGCCGGTGCCACGTGGACCGCTGAATAGATACGCGTGAGCAACGCGGCCATCTCGAACCGCATTGCGCAACGCGAGCGCGACATGCTCTTGTCCTCGGACCTCGTGGAATCGCTGCGGACGATAGCGCCGATAGAGGGATTGATACGGTAAATCTGCCTCGGGAGATGTTGGAACATTCTTGGCCACGTCCTCGAGCCTAATGGCCGAGAGCGTCACGAGAGAATGGACAGATCCGGACCGTTCCATCAGGAGAACAGTCGATATCGCCGGGAGAGAACGTCCTCCCCTGCGTGTGCAACGGCCAGGTCCCCTGCGGCACACTCAATGTTCCGCTGAGAGCTGCTGCCTTCCGACCCTGACTCGGTTCACGGGATTGCGTTGCGCAGAACCCGGCCGCTGCACACGCGGGTGAGGACCATTACAGGGTAGCGTCTATTGCTCCGAGGATGAGTGCGAGAGCGGCCGAATCGGCACGATTGGAAATCGTGTGAGGGGAAACCCTCCGTGGGTTCAAATCCCACCTCATCCGCCACCTCATCCGCAAGTGGTCGTTCCGCGAACGCGATGAAGCAATATCGGGGTGCCGGTGTCTGACTCATCGGTGCTGATGGCCCAACACACGTTCGACCCCCCACCAGCCACTACTGAGGGCTCCGAACGCCGATTGTCCATCGGTGGTCGGTCTGGCGGGGAAATCTCGGGTGGGCGTGTTACGCCGTTGCCTCCCCCAACGACAGGGCCGTTCGAGTGAGGAGGTGGGCCACAACGTTGGCGGAACGGCGCCCGAACACCTCCTCGGGACAGCCGCCAGCCTCGAGGCGTAACACCGACAATGGCACGATGCCCCAAATAGCGACCACCTCCGGTTGCGACGCGGACCGCTGTCAGGTAATCGGGAAAACGCCCATTCGAAGGGCGCTCTTCCCGGGAACCCACTCGATGCGGTCGGGCAAGATCCGTACCCGGCCTATGAACTCGCTCGCGTCACGCACTCACTGCCCAATGTTCGTTCCGTGCCCCCGTGCTTCCCACGCCAGAACCTGACCGGTCATCTCCGGTTGGGACGGATCGGATGGTACCTGCTGATATTTGCGTCGGCACGCGATGTAGAGCTTCCCTAGCCCGAGGACGAATAACGCGCCGGTCCAGCTGGCTTTCAAGATCAAGCTCGCTCCGCTATAGACAACGACGATGAGAAAGAAGACGGTCTGACGCCTCTGTCGCCTGTCGCGCTGCTACGCGCTTTCAATGCCGAGGCTGCTTTTTTTAAAAGTTCCGTACCTCGCGCATTGATCCCTGGTCGATCTGACATCATGCCCAAGAGTCAGGCTGGTTTCTAGAGACAGATCTCTCGATCTGAGCAACCGGGTCGTCGGGCGAACTCGGTCAACCGGGAGATCCGATCAGGCGGATCGGGTGCTGGTCAACGTGGCATCGGGCCCGGTGGTAAGCGAGCAAACAGTTTCGGTCGCGGGACTGGCATTGACGCAGACGTGCTCTGCCTGGCCGGTGAGTTGCCCCTTTGACGAGCCCGGCACAATTTGCGCAATTGAGTTCTTTCAACGTCGAATTGTGTCGTCCTATCGGGCTGCTTGGCGCGATGGAGAGATTCGTCACGAGCAGTGCAGACATTGGGTTTTCGCTGTATCTCGCGTCTCTCTGTTCTTGTGCGCTGCCATGGTGCGCGTTCTTCCCATGATCGTGACATCAGCTGACCTAGAGTGATGCTCCCGACGGAAACAGATGTCTTGGATGTGTTGAACCCGGGTCGATCGCGCAGTTCTCGTGTTGGGCTGCCAGCACACCTGAGAGGGGAGCGCCCGTGCAGTGGACCGATGAACAATTGATGCTCCTTGCGATCGAGCAGGCCACGCTTGCCATGGACCAAGGAGAGGTTCCCGTCGGGGCGGTCGTCTGTTTCGATGACGAGGTGATCGCCAGGGCATACAACGGCCGCGAGAGGCAAAAAAATCCCGTCGCGCATGCAGAGATCCTTGCCCTGGGCGGGGCCGCAGGTCGACTTGGCAACTGGAGGCTCGAAGGTTCCACGCTGGTCGTGACGCTTGAGCCCTGCTCGATGTGCGCAGGAGCGCTCGTCAACGCCCGCGTTGACCGCGTGGTGTTTGGGGCATCTGATCCAAAGGCGGGAGCGTGTGGAACGCTCTACAACCTTTGCAGCGATCCGCGGCTCAACCATGAAGTCAGTGTTACCTCCGGTGTTCTCGCGAAAGAGTGTGGTGAACTTCTCCAATCGTTCTTTTCTCAGCGCCGAGTCAACAACGTGGTGGGGCAGAACAACTAGGTGCGCGAAATCGCGTGAGTTATCGTCCACTAGCCTCGTGAGCGGATGAGTGCGAGAGTGGACGAATCGGACGGTCTCGAAAACCGTTGAGGTCGCAAGGCTTCCGTGGGTTCGAATCCCACCTCATCCGCCGATTCGGTCTTTTGTTTCGATCCATCGTCGCAACCCGGCAGCATTTGAGTGAATGCCATTTAGCGTCTCGATCCTCGTGCGCTGTTCTGGATCGACATCGTCGTTTTCCTGGGCGAACTCAGCTGTCAACGCCTCTGCAATGTCCATGCCGCCGTGGTAGGCATTTTCTGCAACGCCGACCCATTCACGGAGTCGCATCTCTGCCTCTTGGAGAAGGTCATTGGGATCAAGCGGGATGAGTCCGTAATGGGTGAGTGCGATCCCCGCAGGACGCAGCGCGGAGAATCTTCTCATTGAGGCGATTGCCTTCGTAAAGTCAAAGTCCGCTGGAGGTGTCGCCGGTCTGAGTACCCCTCCGTCAGGGAGTTGGACTCCGAGTGCATCGCCAGCAAAGAGCAGTCCGCTCGTCTCGTCGAGAAAGGCAAGGTGATGTTTTGCGTGTCCGGGCGAGTCGATCGCGCGCACAGCTCGATTGCCGACATCGACGATGTCGTCATCGAACAGAACAACGATTCGTTCTGCGTCGGTCGGGTCGAGTCGGCCATAGAGGCTGTCGAGAAGATCGCCATAGACACGCGACGCGCTATCGATGAGGCGCGATGGGTCGACGAGGTGACGCGCTCCGAGCTCATGGACGTAGACCGTGGCGTTTGGAAAAAGTCGGGCAATGTCCCCGACTCCTCCAGCGTGGTCCAGGTGGATGTGAGTGACCGCAACTCCGGCGAGGCTTTCGTGGTCGACGCCAATCTGAGCAAGCGCGCGCGACAATGTTGCGACAGATGACTGTGAGCCAGTTTCGATAAGGAGTGGTCGCGAGCCGGTGACGAGATACCCGGCCGTGGCCTTTTCCCACCCACCAAGCAGCGTATCGATCTCGAGCACCCCTGGCGCGATCTCGTTGACAAGTGCTTCGTCACTCTCGTTCTGTGTCTCCATCGATTCACCGGGAGGCGTCATCGATGGATCACGCGATCGGTTCGATATTGAGGTCGCGGTATGTGAAGAGCGCGAAGTAGGGAACCGAGCGCTTTGCAAACTCTTCTGTCGCCCGATCGCCGCGATCGAGAAGGGTGCAGGCCGCGATGACCTCTGCGCCAGTACGTTCCAGGACATCTATCGCCTCAAGAACAGAGCGCCCGGTTGAGACGGTGTCTTCGAAGGCCACAACACGAGTACCAGCGCCGACCTCTGCGCCTTCGATCCGGCGCTTGGATCCGTGGTCCTTCTCTGCTTTTCGAACCGAGAACCAGTTTGTCTTCGTGATGAGGGCGACGGCGTGGGCGACTGGATCTGCGCCCATTGTCATTCCACCGATCGCAGAGAAATCGATCGTTGCAATCTCGAGTGCCTTGATCACGCCGCGTGCTGCGAGCTCGAGGTCTTTACCGCGCGAGACGGCGCGACGCATGTCGACATAGTCATGGCTGAGTCCGCCGGAAGAGAGACGGAAGGGCTCGACCCTGTGGGAGTACCCGCGCTCTTCGATCACGTTGAGCAAATCGGTACGAAGCGGTTCGGTCAGTTCGATCTGGAGACGGCTGGTCATATGTGGCAACTGTAGGGCGCAACGCGAGGTGATGAAAGACCGACCGTAGTCTGATCCTCTGCAGACAGAGACCGAGCCGTTCGTTGGTAGCGGGCGTCGAACCGACAACTCTCACCCGGCAACATGATGTCGAGCAAGGTGACGCCTTGCTCAAGAGTGGTCGCGATCTTGAATACCTTTCGAACCTCACTCGCAATCGAGACCGTAACTCTCTCGCGCTGGTGACTGAGGTTGGGCGCGAGAATATACGATCCATCGCTCTTGACAGCGAGGAACTCTGCCCATGTCGCACGGTTTTGTTGATCCGCCTTTCCCGTCTCTTGTACTCTTGCCCGAGCGATGGGGGTGATTTCGACCTCATCGATGAATGCTCGGACGATGGAGAGCGCCCTGGAGCGTGATATTTGGGAGAGGTCCAGAGAGATTTCGAGCGAGCGTTACAGCGAAGCTCAACGTCTGGTCTCTCGTCGCTGGTCTTTCAAGTTCGGCGCTAGCGTTGCAATGATGGCAGCGAACAGAGTTTCGAGGTACATCCAATCGCAGCTCGGTCTTGGGAGATCTGAGGCCGAAGTGCTCCATGGGGGATTGAGGACGCATCGTGATGTGCGGAATGGGTCGCTTCGCGCGGCGATCTTTGGCTTCAATGACGGTCTGGTCTCTAACGTCTCGCTCGTGCTCGGCACCCTTGGGGCGCATCCTGGAGGAGGGGTCATCCGCCTTGCCGGCCTTGCTGGCCTCTTTGGTGGTTCATTTTCAATGGCTGCAGGTGAGTACATCTCCATGAGTGGCCAGCGCGAGGTCTTCGAAAGAGAGCTCTCGATGGAGCGCGATGAGCTGAAGAATCAGCCAGAGGCTGAGTTTCTCGAACTTGAAGCGATTTATGTCGATCGGGGAATTTCGGCTGAAGTTGCACACCAGCTGGTACACGAATTGATGGCGGACCCAAAGCTCGCTCTTGCCGCTCATGCTCGTGAGGAACTCGGTATCGACCCCGGATCGCTCGGTTCTCCGATTCAGGCGGCGGTGAGTTCGTTTCTCACCTTTGCCCTTGGGGCATTTATCCCGCTCATTCCCTTCCTCGGGGGTTCGGGATCGCTTGTCGTGGCGCTGGTGGCTATCGGACTTACCGCACTGGCTGCGATCACCGGCGGTGCTGGTCTTTCGTTTTTCACCCTGAGACCACCCGCTTTCTCCGCGCTGCGCTCATTGCTCATCTGTGGCGTCGCTGGCGGCGTGACCTTTGGGATCGGCGCTTTGATTGGAGGGGCGTGATCATGCACTCGACGCCCCCTTCTTCGGGCCGGATCATTCTCGTTCGTCACGCGGACGCAGGAGATCGCACCGTGTTCGAACGGCCGGATTACCTCCGACCGCTCACCGAGAAGGGTATACATCAGGCACGCGAGATCGCGGAAATTCTCGGTACCTACGATCCGAGTCGGATCGTTTCAAGCAAGGCGGTGCGATGTCTCGCAACCGTCGCACCTCTTGCGGAACGACTTGCTCTTGAGATCGAACAGGTCGATGAATTATTTGAGGGAAGCGATCCGAGGGAGTCCTGGAGTGAGCTTCTTGATCTTGTTGCTGAAAGAGATGGCACGCTGGTTGCCTGTAGCCATGGGGATGTGATTCCGGGCATCATCGAGTTGTTGAGTGACTGTAGTGCTCCTCATAGCAAGTTCCCCAAGATCAAGAAGGGGTCAATGGTGGTGCTCGATCTCGGCGGAGCACCGGATCCCGAAATGCATTTCGTTCCTGCCCCTCGCAGAGGTGGACAGATTTGACGGGAGACGTCAGCCAAAAAGGAGCTCCGATGAATGATCCCCCTTCCCATGGCCCGCTTGCGCTGATCGGCGGAGGAGAGTGGCTCGGCGATGACGCGATCGACCAGAGACTCGTTGCACTCGGCGGTGATCAGGTGCTGGTGCTTCCGACGGCCGCTGCATACGAGAATCCGGCCGCGGCAGTAACGGTCGCCTCGAAGCGCTATGAACAGCTCGGCGCGACGGTGAAAGGTTGCATGGTCTTGAGTCGCCAGGATGCTGAGAATGCGATCTTTGCCGACGAAATCCGCGAGGCGAAGTTCATCTATCTTTCGGGCGGATCGCCGTTGCACCTTCGGGTGACGCTAAAAGACTCTCTGGTCTTTGATGCACTCCGCGCCGCGTGGCATGCCGGCGCGCTGATTGCTGGTTCTTCGGCCGGGGCGATGGTGCTGACGGATCCGATGATCGATCCGCGTGGTGGCGCTTTCACCGTTGGCCTCGGTCTCGTCAGTGACGTCGCGGTGATCCCACACTACCGGGGTGAGCGGAACGTTCAGCTTGAGCGAACGCTCTCGCTCGCGGAGGGTTCATGTGCCGTCATAGGTCTTGGTGAGGCGACCGGTGTCATCTTGTTGCCCGATGGGACTTGGGAGGTCTCTGGCTCTGGGACGGTGGATGTCTTTCTCGGCGGACACCGTACTGGACTTGAGGCACTCGCCGGGAAACGCCTCGCCTAGACCGTTCAAGATTCAGGACTCTTGGCCGTTATTCAGCCTCGGTGATCGAGACCGACAGCATCTTTACGGTCTCTGACGTTTTGCCCGACGAGCTTCCGACGGCCTCGAGCGCGGCAATCGTCTCGAGTCCTGCCACCGCCTTGCCAAACAGCGCATAGAGCGGCGGGAGTTGTGCGCCGGAGGAGCCGCAGATGATGAAGAACTGGCTGCCGTTGGTGTTTGGTCCGGCATTTGCCATGGCGAGCGATCCGATCTCGTAGCGCCCTGGCTTTGGTAGCTCGTCATCGAATCGATAACCGGGACCACCTGTGCCGGTTCCCGTCGGATCGCCTCCCTGGACGACAAAGCCAGGAATGATTCGGTGGAAAACGACATCGTCATAGTAGTGATAGCGCGAGAGGAAGACGAAGTTGTTCACCGTCTCGGGAGCCGAACTCGCGTCGAGTGCAAAGGTGACCGTTCCCTTGGTTGTTTCCATGACCGCGCTGTAGCGCTTTGTCGGATCGATGCACATCGGTGGCTTGCCGGGGAAGGTCTGCCTCTTTGCAGAGGATCCATCTGCTGCTGGGCATTCGATCGTCATATCTTCTGTCTACTTTCACTAAGGGGTTCCGTAACAATTGGAGTGCGGATCCATGGTGCAAACAAAGGATTGCGCGCTTCGCGCGTCAACTTTGCACGATGGTCACGTTGACGATGTGGTGGGTAATGACAGGAGGAACTCCGTTTGCGCTCGTAGTTGCGTTTCCATCGGCGTTGATCTTTTCGACCACGCTAAGGCCCGATGTTACGGTTCCAAGAATCGTATAGTTGGCCGGTAGCGGTGAACTCGTTCCGGCCATGATGAAGAATTGACTTCCGTTGGAACTCGTCGCACCAGAGTTCGCCATCGCGACGGTTCCAACTGGGTAGCAGCTGTTGGTCGATCGACACGCTCCGGTCGGGGTGTTGCCAGTCCAAGAGTAACCCGGTCCGCCCGTTCCCGTACCGGTCGGATCTCCGCCTTGATCCATGAACCCCGGAATTACCCGATGAAAGATCGTTGAATCGTAGAAGTGGTAGCGCGCGAGAAAGACGAAGTTGTTCGTTGCAACGGGATTACCCGAAGCGAGGCTGATCACGAAGGTCCCGACATCCGTCTTCACCTCAGCTTTGTAGCTCGCTGCCGTGCTGATGCATGTCGGCGGAGCTTTTGTGAAGTTGATGTAACGCTTTGATGAACCAGTTGGCGGTGGACACACTGGCGCTACGGGAGAGCTCACGGTGGCGATCGTCGGTAATGTCGTCGCCGTCGATGGAGCCGTGGTCGTCACGCCCGTTGAGTTGGTGGTACTCGTCGACGATGACGCAATCGATGTCGTACTGGACGCAGCGATGGGTTTTTTCGCAGGCTTGCCCGAGAGCAGCACGACGAGCAAAACGACCACTCCAACGATGGCGAGTCCACTAAGGAGGCGACGCACCAACTTCATTCGACTTGCTCGGCGTTGCTCTTGGGCAACCTTGACCTGACGCATTGCTCGCTGACGAGCTCGTTTTTCACTGGGCACGAGAGAAAAAGCTAATGGCTCTTTGTCCCAGGTGTCGACCGCCCGGCAAATGGGGCCGGTAAGAGAGCGGGCGGTGATTGTCGCCGTGCCCCATTGCGAGTGCGATCGAGCACGTAGTCTGGGGAGATGAGCGTGTTTCGCGACTTTTTCCCGAAGCGCCTTCGGGCGCCCCGACCAGCGCCGCCGCGGCACCCCCTCCTAGTCTCGACACCGGTGCGAGTGCACCATCACGGGAACGGGGTCACCGAACTCGTCCTCGCGGACGGACCGCGCCGCAATGTCCTTGGCCGCTCCACGATCTCGGCGATCGAAGAGGCGGTCTCGTCGCCCCCGGAGGGAACCCGGGTGATCGTGATCTATTCAGAGGGACCCGACTTTTGTGCGGGCTATGACCTTCGCGAGGCGGCCGAGGGTGATGCGGAGTCGCTTATCGCCCATGAATCAAACTTTGCGCCGCTGCGCCGCTCGCAGGTTCCGATCATCGCAGCCTTGCAGGGCAACGTGATTGGCGGCGGACTTGAACTTGCGCTTGCCGCGGATGTGCGGATCGCCTCTCCGGAGATGCAGATGTCGATCCCCGCGAACCGACTGGGCCTGGTCTATTCGCGCCCCGGTGTGCGACTCTTGGTCGATGAACTCGGTGAGTCGATGACGAGAGCGATGTTGCTCGCTGGCAAGGTTCTCGACGCCCAAGAGGCCAAGAGCTCTGGACTGGTAGCCGAGATTTCAGAGCACGAGGAACTTGTCGCAGATGCGCTTGCGCTCGGCGTGACGATGGCCTCATGGTCTCCAGAGGCAACCGCGGGGAATCGGCGTGTGCTCGATGTGGTGGTGGGTCGCCTTGAAGACGATGCCGAAGCACTTCGTCAGGCAAGCTTTCTTCCGGGCGGACGACTGCAGGGATCGATCTCGCGTTTTGCACAGATCCCTCGCACTCGGCGACAGAGGGCTGTCGCTCGCCTCACACGGCTCAGGCGCAGGTCCGAAAGAAAGGCCGCCACATCACCGCTTTGACGTGTGAGCGCCTCTCGTGGAGCGGGTCGTCCGTCTGCTGGTGAACGTCTCGTCGTTGAACAACTAGTTTGTCTCACGTGGTACTAGCCGTTCAAAAATTTGGTGGGAGTTCCGTCGCCGATGCGGATCGCATCCGCGCGGTGGCAGACAGGATCGCCCGGACTCGTCGAGCCGGTGATGACGTCGTCGTCGTGGTCAGCGCGATGGGAAAGACCACCGACGGACTTCTCCGCCTCGCCGATGACGTCTCCTCTGTCCAACCGGGTCGCGAGATCGACATGTTGCTGACCTCGGGAGAGCGTATTTCGATGGCATTGGTATGCATGGCTCTTGCCGATCTCGGCATTGAAGCCGCCTCATATACGGGGAGCCAGGCGGGGATCGTCACCGATACCGCGCATACGAACGCGAAGATCCTTGAAATCCGTCCCGGTCGACTTCTCTCTGCACTTGCGGAGGGGACGGTTCCCGTCGTCGCTGGCTTCCAGGGGGTGTCGACGGAAAATGACGTAACAACCCTTGGTCGTGGGGGGTCCGACACGACAGCCGTGGCACTCGCGGCTGCACTCGGCGCAGATCGATGCGAGATCTATACAGACGTCCCTGGTGTCTTTTCGAGTGATCCGCGCGTCGTGCCGAATGCCCGTCGCCTGCATTCACTCTCGTTCGAGGAGATGATGGAGATCTCCGCCACTGGTGGCAAGGTGCTCGCGTTGCGTTCGGTCGAGTTTGCACGCAATCACCATGTTCCGCTCTATGTCTGTTCAAGCTTTACCTGGGAGCCTGGCACCTGGGTTATCGAGGAGGATCCGTCCATGGAACAGCCAATAGTCTCAGCGGTGACCTGCATCGTCTCCGAGGCAAAGGTCACCATTACCGGAGTTCCCGACCGTCCGGGGGTTGCAGCCTCGCTCTTTCGGGCGCTTGCGGATGAACGCGTCAATGTTGACATGATCGTCCAGAACACCTCAACCGAGGGCATCACTGATATATCGTTCACCGTCCCCCAAGATGAGCTCTCAGTCTCGCGTGCTGCGGCCGATCGGCTTGCTCCGTCGATTGGTGCAACATCAGTTCTCGTTGATGAGAACATTGCCGAAGTTTCGATCATCGGAGGAGGGATGAAGACCCATCCCGGTGTGACGGCGCAGATGTTCGAGGCGCTGTACGCGGCGAATATCAATATCGAGATGATCTCGACATCTCCGATCAGGGTCTCGTGTGTGGTTCGTCAAGAGCAGGCGGATGAAGCGGTACGCGTGCTTCATGCAGCATTCGAACTGGAAAAGGGCTAGCCAGGGATTTCGGAAGATGTCAGAGGTTGTCGGCGCCTGCGGCACCCTATTTGGAGATACGTAGCTGAACTATTAGCCTCTCGCGCGTGAATGTCGGAATTTTTGGTGCCACTGGCCAGGTGGGGTCGGTCATGCGGTCGATCCTTCTCGAGCGTCATTTTCCCATTGATGGGCTGCGCCTCTTCGCCTCTTCGCGTTCCGCGGGCTCGACGCTCGTCGTCGGCGATCGAGAGATCGTTGTCGAGGATATGGCGACCGCTGCATTTGAGGGACTTGAGATCGCATTGTTCTCCTGCGGCAGACAGGCGTCGCTCGAGACCGCGCCCAAGGTCGCGCGCGCTGGCGCGATCGTGATCGACAACTCATCTGCCTGGCGGATGGATCCTGAGGTTCCTCTCGTCGTCCCCGAGGTCAATGCTTACGATCTCGCCAATGTGCCCAAGGGTATTGTTGCAAATCCGAACTGCACCACCATGGTTGCGATGCCGGTTCTCAAGCCGTTGCACGACCGTGCAACTCTTCTACGTGCCTACGTGTCGACCTATCAGGCCGTCTCTGGAGCAGGACTCGCCGGTGTCCGCGAGTTGGACGACCAGGCCCGAGCGGTGGTCTCTAAGGCCAGAGGACTTACCTTTGATGGCGCCGCGGTGAGCTTTCCACCTGCAAGTGTCTTTCCGTCATCGATTGCTTTCAACGTGATTCCGTTGGCGGGCTCCCTTGTCGACGACGGAACCGGCGAGACCGATGAGGAGCAGAAGTGGAGAAACGAGAGCCGTAAGATACTCGGCATTCCCGGACTGCTCGTCGATTGCGTCTGCGTACGGGTTCCGGTCTATACCGGCCACTCTCTCGCGATGCATCTTTCGTTTGTTGAGCCAATCTCTCCGGATGAGGCGCGCGAGCTGCTCAGCGATGCACCAGGTGTTTTACTGAGCGATGTGCCAACACCCCTGCTTGTCACCGGGACAGATAAATCTCTCGTTGGTCGGATCCGGCGCGATCGGGCCGACGAGCGCGGGCTATCGCTGTTTGTCACCGGTGACAACCTGAGAAAAGGTGCGGCGCTCAATGCTGTGCAGATCGCTGAGAGGCTGATCGAAATGGACGAGGGTTCGCGGGCTCTTTGAGAACTGGATGCTCGACGTTGGCCAGAATTGGATGAACCTTTAATCCACCCGATCAGTAGGCCCTCGCGAAGAGGACGCGCCGACCGTAGGCCGAGGGTGCACCACAGTATGCACAGCTCCCAGTCTCCTCGTCACCTTCGAGTGGAATGCAGCGGGCACTTGCTCCGGAGTCTTGCTTGATCGACCTCTCACAGGCCGAATCTCCACAGTGCAGGGCAAGTACGAATCCGGTGGTGACGGCTTGAAGGAGTTCATCTTTTGAGTCTGCGCGCCTCGTGTGATCGTCGCGAAAGGTAAGGGCGCGCTGATAGAGAGCCTGCTGGAAGAGTTCGAGACGTTGCGGCATCGTTTCGGCTAGGTCGCGAAGGGAGATCGTCTCTTTTTCTCCCGTGAGTCGATCGACGACCGTTGCGACACCGGTTGATAGATCGCGTGGCCCAAGTTCGATCCTGATGGGGACCCCACGCAACTCCCAGTCATTGAACTTGAACCCCGGTGAGAGCTGGTCGCGGTCGTCGACTTTGACCCGTAGGCCAAGACCGTGCAGCCGAGTCTCAAGGTGGCGGATTTCGACCAGCACTTTGGCCAGCTCTTCATCGCGACCGATCGGAACGATGACGATCTGGAAGGGGGCAAGTTTTGGTGGCAGGATCAGACCTTTGTCGTCGCCGTGGGTCATGATGATTGTGCCGATCATCCGGGTGCTCATTCCCCACGAGGTGGTGTGGCAATACTCAACGTTGCCCTCCCGGCTCGTATAGGAAATATCGAAAGCGCGGGCGAAGTTGGTCCCTAGGTAGTGCGTGGTTGACGATTGGATCGCACGTCCGTCGCGAACGAGCGTTTCGAGAGAGACCGTTCTCACCGCTCCGGCAAAACGCTCACTCGCGGTCTTGAGGCCAATGATGACGGGGAGCGCAGCGATATCGCGCGAGATCTCTTCGTAGAAGTTGGTCGCGACGTTCAATTCGGTGATTGCATCTGCTTCATTGGCATGTGCGGTATGTCCCTCTTGCCAGAGGAATTCTGTCGTGCGGAGAAACAGCCGTGGACGCAGCTCCCAGCGGACGACATTTGCCCACTGGTTGATCAGCAGCGGGAGATCGCGGTATGAGGAGATCCACTTCGAGAACATCTCACCGATCACCGTCTCCGAGGTGGGTCTCACGACAATTGGTTCATCGAGGTCGTGACCCCCGGCGTGCGTCACGATTGCGAGCTCGGGTGAGAATCCTTCAATGTGCTCAGCCTCGCGTTTGAGATGGCTCTCGGGAATGAAGAGGGGGAAATAGGCATTCTCGTGACCGGTCTCTTTGATCTTTTGGTCGAGCGCAGCCTCGATGAGCTCCCAGATGCGATACCCGTAGGGGCGGATCACCATGGTCCCGCGTACGGGGCCACGGTCGGCGAGCTCGGCGCGAAGCACCAGCTCGTTGTACCAGGCGGAGAAATCCTCGTTCTGTGTGGTGATGCCTTTCTCGTCTGCTTTGGCCATATCGCATTATTGCCGATGGATGCACGGCCGGGATCCTGGTCGTGCTATGACTCATCCCCATGAACAGCTCCCGCGTCTTTGACGTTCGCACCTATAGCGCCGCGCCGGGCAAACTCGAGGAGCTCAAAGCGCGGTTTCGAATTCACACGTTGGGTTTTTTTAAACGCCATGGGATCAAAGTCGTCGGATTCTTCGAGCCGGTCGACGGGAGCGAGACTCTTTTGTACATCGTCGAGTTCGAAAGCAGCGAAGAGGCCGATCGCGCGTGGGAGCGTTTTGGTCGGGACCCTGAGTGGGCAAAGGCAAAGGCATCGACAGAGACCGATGGTCCGCTCGTAGTGCACATTGATGCGCAGCGCTTCAGGGCAACGGATTTTTCGCCGATGAGCTAGCGGACGAACACATCTTTGAGTTGACGGGAGACTCTCTCTAGTCCTTCGTCTGGTTGCGCAGGTATCGCTCGAGTTCGTCCGCGATCTGGTCACCTGACGGGAGCGTGCGCTCGTCGATGTCAATCGGCGAGATCCGGTGGTAGCGCTCCTCGAGCTGGCGCACCATCTCGGTGTGCTCCTCGGACTGGGCGATCAGGCGGTCGACCTCCCGGTTTGTCGAGTCCGCCCCGTCTTTGAGCGCTGAGGTGTCGATCACCAGCCCCGAAACCGAACTCAATGCCTGCAACAGCGCGATCGAGGCCGCGGGGTAGGGAGTCGTGCTCACATAGTGTGGAACGCGCGCGATCAGACTGATTGAGGGAATTCCCGCGAGGTCTGCGACCGATCCGATGACGTCAATCATGCGAGCAGGTCGGTCGTGTGATCCCGCGCGATAGCCGACTTCGGCTGCGAGTTTCTGTGTCGACGCGGTTGCAGAGATTGGAATCGGCCGTGTGTGTGGTGTCGAAGCGGGAGCAGCTCCGAGCCCAACAATCAGCCGACAGCCAAGTTCAACCGCAAGTCCGGTCATCTCAGCAGAGAATGCCTTCCAGTGAAAGTCCGGTTCGGGGCCAACGAGAAAAGCCATTCCGTGTCCCCGTTCGTCGGATCCAACGCGAAGACGGGGACCTTGCCAGTAGACGCGGTTGCGTAGTCCATCGCGTGACATCACACGCGGTCGGCGCGCTCGAAGGTCAATCAGGTCATCGGTGTCAAACACCGCGAAGGTATGGGTATCGAACTGCTCAAGTAGACAGGTGAGCGCCGCTGCGGCGGTGAATCCAGGATCTATCCAACCCTCGAGGGCGATGATGAGCACTGATTCGACCGGGATCCTCACCTGGCGTCGTTCGAAGCTCATGCCAAGACGCTAATGGGTGATCGGTCGACTGTGTAGTTTGTGTGACAAAGGCGCTGCTATTGCAGGAGTTTCCCGTATCCACAGCCGCGTCAACCGAGCGAGGCGTTTGGCAGATACGGAACGACGAAGTCCCGGACATTCTTCGTCAACATCGCACCGTGAACCTCGATTGTGGCTCGACTGCGCATCGCCGCGGTAATCGCCCACTGTTGTTCCTTGACGATCCAGGCTGCCTCAAGTGGCATGTTCCCAAGGGCACCACGCAGTGCGGTCGACAGGAGGCGATCTGCAATCTGGATTGATTGCGCACACAAAGAGATGAGCCGGTTGTCGTCAAAGAGAAGGTATCCGCCCTCGTCATCGATGAGAACGCGGGATTCGAATTGGAGCCAAAGTTCGAGGTCCTTTCTCCGGCTCACCCCTCTTTGCTTTTGGTCGATAGCGTCAATCAAATCGAGGTCGCTACGGTTTCCAGTGCGAATCGAAGCAGGCAGATCGGAATCGCCGTTGTGACCCCAAAGTCGAACGCAGGGATTCAATGTGAACCCTTCGCGGACATAGGTGTGTATTGCCCTTGGATCGAGCGAGGTGAAGATGTACTGCTCATCCGACTCGTCGGCGTACGCGAGTGCCAATGAAAGGAGTTCACGTCCGATCCCCTGTTCCTGGTGATCAGGAGCGATTCCGAGTCTTGAGAGGACGAAGATCCCTCCGCGACGAAGTGACTGGCAGATGCCGATGATCTCTGTGTTATCGGTCGCGACAAATACACCCTTGGGGTCAGTCGAGACGAGGTGGTGGAACCGGGCAAGCGCTGCCTCCTCCTCTCGGTTCGAACGGGATCGAGAGGGCTGGTCTCGGCTGATCATCTGCGGCATGATCGCCGCTTTCCACACCTCATTGACTCTGGTCACATCGTCGTGGGTCATGGCGCGATAGGAGATTGGCATGCCTCCATCTTTATCCGGCCAAGCACATGCAATCGCGAATGTCTAGATGCGGACGGTGGCCTGACGTCTCAAAGCACTCGCTTTCGGAGTTGTGCTGGTCACACTACGCTGCAGTCATGGATGAGACCCCTCGACCTTCTGAGTCGCTGTCTTTAGAATCGCCTGCTGCGCGAGTCGAACACGAGATTGATCGCGTCTTTCACTATCACCCGAATGCCCATACGAAGGCGATGCGGGCAGGATCCATCTCCCCTGTCAAGGTTGCCGATCAGTATCCGAGTGGGACGAAGATGGCTAGGATCAATGCGCGCCTTGGTGTAAAGATCACCAACGCGGTTGGAACGATGGCCTGCGCGTACGTCTTTACGATCATCGCCCTGATATCGCTGCCGTCCGCGATCAAGAGCTCCAACGTGATCATCATCATCTCATGGATCGCCCAGACGTTTCTTCAGCTCGTGCTGTTATCGATCATCATGGTCGGTCAGAATGTGCAGGCACAGGCAGCAGACCAGCGCTCGGAGAATACCTACAAGGACGCGGAGGCTGTGCTGCACGAGGCACTGGAGATCCAGCACCATCTTGAGAGTCAGGACAGCCAGATCGCAGACCTGCTCGCAAAGATCGATTCGCTGGAGAAGAGACTCGCACCATCGAGTCAGACCGGCTCTTGACTGAGCCGTTACAATCGTTTTGGCAAAATAAGGGTGGAATACAACAGAGAGCGGAGACGTAGTGGAGACGCGCAAGATTGGATCGCTCGAAGTTTCAGTAGTCGGTCTCGGTACGAATAACTTCGGTAGTCGCCTGGACGAGAGGGCGACCGCGCAGGTGCTTGACGGCGCCCTCGACTTCGGCGTTAACTTCATCGATACTGCGGATGTTTATGGCGCGACACAGAGCGAGACCTTCATTGGCAATCTGCTCGGAGCTCGCCGATCGAAGGTCGTGCTTGCAACGAAGTTCGGGATGCCAGTCGGTGGATTTCCTGCAGGAGGAAGTCCGAGTTACGTGCGCCAAGCGCTTGATGCGTCGCTTGGTCGTCTCAAGACCGAATACATCGATCTCTATATCTACCATCGTCCCGATCCCGATACTCCGATTGGTGAGACGCTCGCGGCCCTTGACGAGGCTGTACGTGAGGGAAAGGTGCGCGAGATTGGCTGTTCAAACTTTTCAGTCGAACAGTTGAGAGAGGCCGAGGCGAAAACGCGCGAAGGAGCCGCTCGTTTTGTCAATCTGCAGAACAACTACAGTCTCTTGCATCGCGAACCCGAAGCGGGAGTGCTTGGCGAATGCGTCCGACAGTCAATCGGTTTTGTTCCCTTTTGGCCACTTGCCGCAGGTCTTTTGACGGGGAAGTACCGTAAAGGTGCACCAGTCCCCGGAGGAACGCGCATCGCCAAGATGACAGATGAACGTCGCCAAGATGCACTGAGCGAGCACAACCTTGAAATTGTCGAACAGCTCATCGCATTTGCGAAGGGACAAGGTCACTCGTTGCTTGATCTCGCGTTTTCGTGGCTGCTCTCTCAACCATCGGTGGTCTCCGTTATTGCCGGTGCATCGAACCGCGAGCAGATGAAGGCAAATGCGGAGTCAGTGCCGTGGGAGATGACCAGTGACGAACTCGAAATGGTGGATAGGATTTTGGCGGCGTGAGTCCTTTCCATCGCAACTTGATCCCATCGGCTCTCGTCATTTTGCCGGAAATCGTATGGGCCTGACCTGAATAGCGTTTCGGTCGAAGCCCCTTTTTGTCTTTGAGTGTAGAAATTCCGAGAACACCAATCCATTTCCAACTGTCGTGTCGATGGAGACTCTCGTTTGGCAGTCGCAGAGTCATTGCATCTTGGAGGCTTTCTAAGCCGAACTTACGGCTCCTCTACCCCCCGATTCATCCCCTGAGCAGGAGATTGCTCATCATTTGGGGTCGATGATGTAGACACGAGTATGCGTGCAATCACGAGAATGGTATGCGATAATTAGTCCATGACTCGGATGATTGG
>DATKRV010000029.1:0-40094 GCA_035532075.1 Acidimicrobiales bacterium
AAGTTCGTCAACGCGGACAAACTCTGGGTCTCCCGCAGTAGCAGACTTCAGCACCACGTGACCCGGCAGGCGACTCTGGATCACCAGCCGACGGGTGAAGCCCGAACCGCTACGGATGCCCCGCGCTCCGACAAGGCGGCCGGCAAGGGCAATCAGAGCGAGCGACTCCTCCGCCGCGACAAATCTCGGTGCGAGCAGATGTTGATCGAAATCGAGCATCACGACCAACGAGGCCGCGCGCGCGCGGTGCAGCACCGCCTCGGTGCCAACGAGAACGCGTGCGCTCAAATGGGAAGGTTCATCGCCTCGTTTGCCCCGGCTCTCCCCCGTCACGAGACGCGTCTCGACACCGACCAGCGCACTCAGCTCCTCAGCAGCGCGCGCCGCCCCGACGCGAAGCGTCTTGAGCACGCTCGAACCGCACAAAAAACAGACGATCGGACGAGTGGCACCACAAGAGGCACAGGTGAGCAATCTTGCTCTGCCCGACTCAGCCAGCTCGCGCTGTTGCATCGCTCCCGAGCACGAGACGCATCTGGCGATCTCCCCGCAAGCGTTGCACGCGAGAAGTCTCAGACGTCCCGTGCGATGCAATACGCACACCACCTGACGCCCGTCATCTGACAATGCCTGCTTGATGATGCGCGCAAGCTCCGGTGAATAGAGTCCCGACCGCGGGTCGTCCATTCGACGATCGATGATCTCTATCGCTGGCCAGTGCGAACGCTGGAAATGTTTTTCGAACTCCACCACCGGCTCCGTGCCTGTCAGCGCGAGTGGCGGACACGGACTCGTCATGATGAGCGGTATCGAACAGAGCCGGGCGCGCTGGCGCGCGATGACAGCTGCATTCCATGTCGGCGCGCGCTGAGCGGTAAATGACTCCGCGTGGATATCGAGCACAAGGATTCCACCGAGATCTGCCACCCGGGCAAACGCAGCATTCCTGGTCCCGATCACGACCGCGACATCATCGAGCGCGATCTGATACTCATCGGGAAGTGTTGCGCAGGGATAGCTGCGTTGTCTGAGATGGCGCGCAAGCGTCTCCACATCGCGATGCTCGGGCACAAGTACGAGCAGGCTCTTGGCAGGTCGCGATCTTGCAACGAGCATCGAGAGGAACGCCTCGACGACCATGAGCCGCGGCGCGTTCGGGGGAAGCGAGAGGAAAACCCGGCCCGATTCGAGCATTGCGATCGTCTCTCGCATGACCGGGTCATCCGCGCCGGCTGGCGCCGCCGGTCGCTCGCGCACCATACGCGGTGCCGGTTCTTCCTGACTTGGGTGATCGCGCTTCACAACCTTGCCTGTCGGTGATCCGGCCAGCAAGAAGGGGCGCAGCCAACCCGAATAGCGAAAAGCACCAAAGTGGGCAAGTTCGACGCCGGCTGCGTCAAGCGCAGGCGCGATGACTCCCTCGATTGGATTGCATTCGATGCCGTCGGGAACCTCGGCTCCGACCTCGATCACCCACGCCCGTACCTTTCGCCCGGCAAGCTTGACGCGCACGATCGTTCCGACTCGGATCTCGCTCGAGACCGCAACGAGATAGAGAAAGGTCCGATCGATTCCCGACACGTCGGGGACAACGCGGACTGCCTCGAATGCACCGTCTGGCGATGCCTGGACCACCGGATCAGAGGTTTAGAGCGCGACGAAGATCATCGGCGCGCGTCGTCGCCTCCCAGGTGAAATCGGGGTGTGACCGGCCAAAGTGGCCATAGGTCGCGGTCTTCTTGTAGATCGGACGACGCAGATCAAGATCCCGGATGATCGCCGCAGGGCGCAGATCGAAGATCTCGCTCACGGCAATAGAGATCTTTTCGGGATCGACCGCCTCGGAACCGAAGGTTTCGACCATAACCGAGACCGGGCGGGCGACGCCGATCGCGTACGCGACCTGGACCTCGCAGCGACGCGCCGCTCCTGATGCAACAACATTTTTTGCCACCCATCGCGCCGCATACGCAGCAGAACGGTCGACCTTCGAAGGGTCCTTACCTGAAAAGGCTCCGCCACCGTGTCGCGCCCAGCCACCATAGGTGTCGACGATGATCTTGCGGCCGGTAAGTCCGGTATCGGCCCGCGGTCCACCGAGCTCAAAGTTGCCCGTCGGATTCGTAAGCACGCGATGCCCCTCGATCTCGAGACTGTCGGGGAGAATCGGGTTGATCACGTACTCAATCAGATCCGGATGCAGCCGTCCGAGGAGATCGACTCCCGGCTTGTGCTGGGTCGAGATCAGCACCGTCTCAAGACGAACCGGTCGACCGTCTTCGTAGCGGATCGACACCTGGGTCTTGCCGTCCGCGCGCAGATATCCAAGAAGCCCGGAATGACGAACCTCGGCGAGTCGCTCGGCGAGTCGGTGCGCGAGCCATATCGGCATCGGCATGAGGTCTGGCGTCTCGTCGCACGCGTAACCGAACATCATTCCCTGATCGCCCGCGCCCTGCTCAGAGAGCCGATCCTCTCCGTCTGATCCAGTGCGGACCTCAAGCGCGCGCGTCACTCCCTGACTGATGTCAGGCGACTGCTCGTCGACCGAGACGATGATTCCACATGAATTGCCGTCAAAGCCCGCTGCATCTCCGTCGTAGCCGATACGGATGATCGTCTCGCGCACGAGCTTTGGGATATCGACATAGGTCGAGGTGCTGATCTCGCCCGCGACACAGACAAGTCCTGTCGTTACCAGCGTCTCGCATGCAACGCGGCCGAATGGATCCTCGGAGAGGATCTGGTCAAGTACGGCATCAGATATCTGGTCCGCAACCTTGTCGGGGTGGCCCTCGGTAACAGACTCTGAGGTAAACGTAAAACTCGCCAACGCTTCATTCCTTTGTTCATCAACGGACAGACTGCCCGCGCGGAGTCCTCGGATCAGTGTTCACCAATTCGCGCGACAACGGCATCGAGCACTGCATGGGCAATCGTAGGCTTTGAGGCAAGGGCTACGTCGGTTCTTTTGCCATCCCGGCTCAGAATCGTCACCGCATTAGTTTCGACATTGAAGCCCGTATTTTCCACCGAGACGTCATTGACGACGAGCAGGTCGACGCCCTTGTCACGCAGTTTCTGCTTCGCATGCGCAATGATGTCGTCTGTTTCGGCCGCAAATCCGACAATCACCTGGCCGTTGCGACGACGTCGGCCAAGCTCGGCAAGTGTGTCGGGCGTCGGCACAAAGGCAATATCTGGAATACCATCGCTCTTTTTGAGCTTGTGCTCCGCGGCATGGACCGGCCGAAAATCGGCAACGGCGGCGGCCATGATCACCACATCTGCCGTCTGCGCGAGTCCAGTCACCGCGCCGAAGAGTTCTTCAGCGCTCTCGACCGTGATCACCTCAACCCCTCGCGGAGCGACGCGATCGGCCGTCGTAACGAGCGTGACCCGAGCACCCCGGCTGCGCGCCGCCTCCGCGAGGGCATATCCCTGCTTTCCCGAGGAACGGTTGGAGAGATAACGCACCGGATCAATTGCCTCACGCGTACCTCCAGCGCTAACGACCACGAAACGCCCTGCCAGGTCGCGTCGCGGAGCAAGTGCGCTCGCACACGCAGCGACAATGGTTTCGGTCTGCGCGAGACGTCCTGCGCCGACATCTCCTCCAGCAAGACGCCCAAGTTCCGGCTCGACGATCTGGACCCCACGACGTTCGAGCGTGGCGACATTTTCCTTGATCGCGGGATGCGCCCACATCTCCGAATGCATCGCCGGGCAGATCACCACAGGTGCCTCGGTTGCCACCAGTGTTGTGGAGAGTAGATCAGAGGCAATACCGTTCGCGTATTCGCCGATCAGGCGTGCCGTCGCAGGAGCAACCACGATGAGATCTGCAGTCTTGCCGAGCCTCGTGTGCAGGATCGGATCTCGATCATCGAACAGCGATGTGCGAGCCGGTTCGGAGGCAAGCGCGGAGAGCGTCGCGGCACCGATGAAACGGGATGCATTCTCGGTCATCACCGGAATGACGTAGGCGCCAAGATCCATCAGATGCCGCAGCAGTTCAACCGACTTGTAGGCCGCTATCCCACCGGTCACTCCTAGCACAATCGTCGCGCCAGCGAGCACGTATGGGTCGGCATTCGACCCTTCGGGCGAGTCCATCATCGTCTTGGTCTCACGTTGTTAGCGCCCCATCAGCGAGGTACGCGCAACCTCGCGCGGACCTACTCCGATGACTCGTCGCCCGACTCTTTGGGCGCGGACGCCTCACCATCTTCGAGTGCGACCTCCTCTTGTGCTAGCGCGGCAAGCACTGCGAGCTCCGCAGCGACCTCGGAATCAAGATCGATCGCCTCATCTTGTTCTGGAACACCGGCTCGCACCTTGCCGGCGGCGATCTCTTCCATCGCGATCGAAAGGGGCTTTCTCGCAAGCGAGGTCACCTGCGGCGGAACGACTGCGCCGAGTCCTTCACCGAGCTGGTTGAAATACGCATTGATCTGGCGCGCGCGCTTTGCCGAAAGAGTGACCAGCGTGAATTTCGACTCCGCCTTGTCGAGCAACTCCTCAATCGGAGGATCGATCATCGTGCTGCGTGGCTCAGCCATGGGACTCCTTTTTGTTCCTGGACGAGATGGTTCCCGGCCTCGGGGGCGAAGACATCGGATAGCCGGATCGTTTTCCTAACCGGATCGTTTTCCCAGCCGGATCGTTTTCCTAGCCGGAGAAGCGCTGCCTTGAGGCCTCAACTATAGCGGCGAGCTCGCGGGTAGCCTGCTCGAGGTTGTCGTTGATGATTATCGCGTCGGCAAAGAGGCGCCCCTCGGCCATTTCCCGCCTCCCCAGAGCGACTCTGGCCTCCACATGGGCCTCATCGTCCCCCCGGCCGCGCAGGCGTTCCTCCTGAACCGTCTGGGAGGGGGCATCAAGCAATACGCAGACCACGTTCTCGGCGCGTTCTATTACCTGGCGCGCGCCCTGGATATCGATCTCAAGCACGAGATCGCGTCCGTCTGCCGCGTCGGGTACGGGAGTTCCGTAAAAATGGGCGAGAACCTGGGCCCATTCAAGAAAGCCGCCCTCTTCGATGTGTCGACGGAATGTCGCCTCGTCGACGAAGGTATAGGCATCCGCTGACTCTCCTGGGCGCCTCGGGCGAGTCGTCCAGGACCTCGAGAGATGGAGCCTTCTGTCCAAGCCGACGAGCCGTTCGATCACCGTTCCCTTGCCGGCCCCTCCCGGGCCGGAGACGATGAGAATCAGGGCCGCTCGATCGCCTCGAGCAGCGCACTGATCTGCTTGGCACCAAGACCCTGGAGGCGGCGGGTCTCCGAGATACCAACCTGATCCATGAGCTTTCGAGCCTTGACCTTGCCGGTACCGGGCAGGGATTCAAGTGCGGCGAGCACCTTCATCTTGCCGATGATCTCATCACTCGAGGCCTTGGAGACGAGTTCCTTGAGCGTCACTCGACCGCTCTTGAGATGATCCTTGACCTCTGCACGTGCCTTCCGGGCAATTGCTGCCTTTGCCAGCGCGGCCTGTCGTTGTTCGGGGGTAAGCATTGGGGGTTGTGGCATGGAAGGTTACGTTAGCGCCGAGAGCGGCGAGTTGCCACAACGACCGCGGGCCACGCTCGACGCCGGGGCTTTCATCGCGCGCCAACGCTGGTTCGATGACGTGGTTTTACAAACTCGCGCCTCACTGAACCACGAGCGGCGCTGTCTCTTTGATCCCAAGAGATCGCGTGCAACGCTCCCATGGCGATGGACCGAGACACCGAGCGGGGCCAGTGAGCCAACCCGAACGTGATCTGGCTCGACAATTCGAGACGGCCGCGATCGCGCTGCCAACAGCTCCGGCAGTTTCGAATGCGTAACCCGAACGCGCCACGGCCATTCGACGACTGGCCGCGGAGCACTGGAGCTTTCGTCCAAACGGTTTCGAATCAGGGGCTTGCATCCATCACTGACCTGACGATCGCCAGCGCGGCCTCTTCAGGAACGTTCGCGCGTGTGATCGGACGGCCAATCACCAAAAGATCCGCGCCTTTCGCAAGCGCCATTGCCGGCGTCATCGTGCGTGACTGGTCATTTTTGGCAGATCCCGGTGGACGGATTCCGGGCACAACGGCGACCAGATGAGGAGCACGGGACCTAACCACAGCGAGATCGGGAGCTGCGCAGACGAAAGCTCCACAGCCACCCTCGACGGCGATGTGCACGCGCCGGATCAATTCTTCAGGCGGCGCGACAAGATCGCTTGTCAGCACCGTCACCCCGACCACAGTCGGGGGTACGCAGCCCGCGTGTTCAGCTCCGGCGGTCGCGCCGTTCAACGCGGCGCGCACCATCTGCGCGCCACCAAGCGTGTGCACCGTAAGAAATCTGGCGCCGAGCCCTCCGACGACGCGGGCACTTCGCTCGACAGTGGTGGGAATATCGTGCAGTTTCAGGTCCAGGAATACCTCGAGCCCGATACTGCGCAACACCGCGACCGAGCGAGGACCCTCTGCGAGATAGAGCTCGAGCCCAATCTTGACCGTGCCCACATAGGCGCGTACGCGCTCGGAAAGTGCAAGCGCCTCGTCGAGTGTGTCGACATCAAGCGCAAGCACGATGCGTTGACGGGCCCGGGCAAACGCCTCGGAGGAATACCGGTCAGATTCAGCCATGGGCAACTCCAGTGAGTTCCCCGACGCGATCAACACCGTGTGCGCGACACCATCTGACAAGCTCTCGCTGGACGAGAAGCGTCGCCCTTGGGCGCTCAAGCGTTGCCGTACCGATCCCAACAGCGCTTGCTCCGGCCATCATCAGCGCCACCGCATGCTCACCAGAACGCACGCCGCCGACTCCGATGATCGGCAGCGTCGGCAGCTGCGCGTAACAGTCATAGACCGCCCGGAGAGCGACGGCGCGCACCGCCGGACCCGAAAGGCCCCCACCGATACCGCCGAGTCTCGGCAGTCGGCGCTCGATATCGACATCGAGACCGGGCACGGTATTGATCAGCGCAACCGCACAGGCGCCACCCTCTTGCGCCGCTGCAGCAATCTCGGCAATATCTGCGACGTTCGGCGAGAGTTTGGCAATACGCGGTCGACCACACACCTGCGTCGCCTCAAGCACCTCGCGCGTCGCACGGGGCGAATGGGCGAACATCCGCGAACGGTCTTCGACATTGGGACACGATATGTTCACCTCGACGGCAACGAGCGCCCCCCGGACGGGACGCAACAGCTCTGCCGCGCGCGCGAAATCCTCGACCCGTCGACCCCAGATGCTGGCGATCACCCTCGCCCCCGCCGCGACGAGCCCGGGGAGGTCGTGTTCAATCCAGGCATTCACTCCCGGTCCTTGCAGGCCAACGCTGTTCAACATGCCCCCCTCGACCGGAACGACGCGCGGCGCGCGATTTCCCGGCCACGGATCCGCGCTGAGTGACTTGACAACCACAGCGCCAAGTTGTGAGAGATCGAAATAGGCGGCCAGTTCGGCACCATGTCCCGACGTACCTGACGCGGTGAGGATGGGGCTCGGCAGCGAAATCTCTCCGAGGGCGACCGCGAGATCGACGGCGCTGGTCATTTCATCGCCGCGTGATGTTCTTGAATCGATATGACGGAGAGTCCGATGGACTTCCAATCCCGGATCCCCTGCGCCGCGGCGCGCGCCGCGGCAACGGTCGTGACAACCGGAACATTGTGCAACGCTGCGGCACGGCGGAGATATACGCCATCCGCGCGCGGCCCGCGACCGCGCGGAGTATTGACGACCAATGTCACCAATCCGCTCGCAATCAGCGAGACGCCGTCAATCCACTCCGGATGTTCATCGAGCGATCCCACGAAGTCGGCTCCATCGCGAACCTCTCCCTCGCTCAACTTGGCGACGCGCGTTGCCACCGTCACGCCGTGCGATTCAAGGTAATTGGCAGTCCCATCGGTTGCGGCGATCGAAAACCCGAGTTCGCTGAAGGCCTCGGCAGCGAGCAGACCCGAGCGCTTGTCGCGATCGGCGAGTGAGAGAAACAGAGAGCCCGATTCGGGGAGCGCGTTGCCCGCCGCGATCTGACTCTTTGCAAAGGCAAGACCAAACGTGCTCGCGATGCCCATCACCTCGCCGGTCGAGCGCATCTCCGGCCCAAGCAGCGCGTCGACCTCGGGAAAGCGATCAAACGGAAGGACGGCCTCTTTCACGCTCACGTATCTTGGCGCTGGCATGTCGACGAGCAGTCCCTCTTGGCGCAGCTCCTTGAGCGAGGCTCCAGCCATGACACGCGCCGCAATCTTGGCGAGCGGAACACCTGTCGCCTTGGCGACAAAAGGAACCGTTCGCGAGGCACGGGGATTCGCCTCGATGACATAGACGCGACCCGACTGCACCGCGTACTGGACATTCATAGGACCGCGCACCTCGAGCGCGGCAGCAATCGCTTGGGTATGGGAGATGATCGTCGCGATCGTCTCCGCGCTGAGCGTCGGTGGAGGAATCACGCACGCCGAGTCGCCGGAGTGGACACCTGCCTCCTCGACGTGCTCCAAAACCCCACCGATGAGCACCTCGCCCTCGCCGTCGCGCACCGCATCGACATCAACCTCGATCGCGTCTTCGAGGAATCGGTCGATCAACACGGGACGTTCAACGGCGAGCCCTCCCTCGCGTCCGAGTGTCCCCGCGACGCTGCGAATGTCCTGATCCTTCGCAGAAAATCCGGCGATTGTCGCCATGGCCTCGGCAAGACCGGCAGCGTCATAGACAATCTCCATCGCCCGACCACCAAGCACGTAACTGGGACGCACCAGCGCCGGATATCCGATCTCGTCGATAATCGAAAGCGCGCTGGCGAGATTGGTCGCCGTCGCTCCCGGTGGTTGGGGGATACGAAGCCGGCGGCAGAGCTGGTTCCACTGCTCGCGGTCCTCGGCGAGGTCAATCGACCTGGCCGAGGTTCCAAGGATGAGTTCCGGAGCAAGCCGCCCCGATAGCTTGAGTGGCGTCTGGCCACCAAGGCCAACGATCACCCCGACGATCTCGGCACCGGCACGGAGCTCCGCGTCGACGATGCCAAGCACGTCCTCCTCGGTGACCGGCTCAAAATAGAGCCGGTCCGAGGTGTCATAGTCGGTCGAGACGGTTTCAGGATTGCAGTTGACCATGATGGTCTCAAAACCTGCCTCGCGAAGCGCCATGGATGCATGCACGCAGCAATAATCGAATTCAATGCCCTGACCGATGCGATTCGGACCCGAGCCGAGGATGATCACCCGGGGGAGTCCCCCGCGGCGCACCTCGTCCTCGTCTTCATAGGTCGAGTAGTAATACGGCGTCTCGGCTTTGAACTCGGCGGCACAGGTGTCGACGGTCTTGAATGTTGCAACGACACCATGACCAAGCCGAGCGGCGCGCACTTGGGACTCCTCGATTCCAAAGCGGTAGGAGATCTGCGCGTCGGAAAATCCGAGCCGCTTGATCTTTCGCCACAGCGGTTCTGTCAGTGCCTCAAGCGGGGCCTCATGGTCGGCAAGATCATCAAGGAAACGGCGCGCCTCGACGATGCGACTCATCTGGTCGATGAACCATGGGTCGATCCGTGTCTCTCGACATACGGTCTCGGGTGATACTCCACGGCGCAACAGCGCCTCGATTTCGAACGGTCGATCCGGAGAGGGCACCGCGACCTTGAAAAGCAGCTCTTCGGTCGAGAGCAGATCGACCGACTCCTCTGCAGGATCACAGTTGAGCCCGAGACGTCCCTGCTCGAGCCCGCGCAACGCCTTTTGCAGGGACTCGGGGAATGTACGGCCAATCGCCATCACCTCTCCAACGCTCTGCATTCGCGTGCCGAGGCGATCCGTCGTCCCAGGAAGCTTCTCGAAGGCCCAGCGGGGTACCTTCGTCACGACGTAATCGATGGAGGGCTCGAAGCTCGCCGGTGTCGCCCTTGTGATGTCGTTGACGATCTCATCAAGGCGATAACCCACGGCAAGGCGCGCGGCAATCTTCGCAATTGGAAACCCAGTCGCCTTCGAGGCAAGTGCCGACGAGCGCGAGACGCGCGGATTCATCTCGATGACGATGCGCTCTCCGGTGGCGGGATTCACCGCGAACTGGATGTTCGATCCACCCGTTTCGACACCGACGCGGCGAATCACCTTGAACGCGTCGTCGCGCATCATCTGGTACTCGACATCGGAAAGCGTCTGGGCTGGCGCGACGGTAATCGAGTCTCCGGTATGTACGCCCATCGCGTCGAAGTTCTCGATCGAGCAGACGATCACGCAGTTGTCCGCGTGGTCGCGCATCACTTCGAGTTCGTACTCCTTCCAACCGGCAATCGAGCGCTCGACGAGGATCTCGCTCACCGGACTCGCCTCGATTCCTTCGCGCGCTAACCGGTCGAACGTCTCGGCATCATTGGCGATCCCGGTTCCCTTGCCTCCGAGGATGAACGAGGGACGGACCATCAGCGGATATCCGATGCGCGTTGCGATTGCGATCGCCTCGTCGATGTCATGGGCGAATCCCGACTCCGGGGTCTTCAACCCGATCTCGGTCATCGCCTCCTTGAAACGCTCCCGGTCCTCTGCAGTCGCGATCGCCTCGGTACTCGCGCCGATGAGTTCGACGCCGTACTCGTCGAGCACGCCATCCTCGCGCAGTGCCATCGCAAGGTTGAGCGCCGTCTGCCCTCCCATCGTCGGCAACAGCGCGTCAGGGCGCTCGCGGATGATGATCGCCTTCAGCACCTCGCGATCGAGTGGCTCGATATAGGTGCGGTCCGCAAGTTCTGGATCGGTCATGATCGTCGCCGGATTCGAGTTGGCGAGAATCACCCGATACCCCTCCTCGCGCAGCACACGGCAGGCCTGCGTCCCCGAGTAATCGAACTCACAGGCCTGTCCGATGACGATCGGGCCCGAGCCGATCACGAGTATCGATTGAATGTCCGTGCGCCTTGGCATCTCAGGAGTTCCTCACGGGGGCGCTGGCGCGTCCCATCAGGCGGGCAAATTCTGCAAAGAGATACCGTGAATCATGCGGGCCAGGGCCCGCCTCGGGGTGATACTGCACGGAGAATGCGGCGATCTTTTCCGAGGCAATTCCTTCGATCACACCGTCATTGAGGTTTCGATGCGTGACGATCGCATCGCGCAGGGAATCCTCGCCCACCGCGTACCCGTGATTTTGTGCGGTGACCTCTACGATGCCGCTCTCGAGCCGGAGTACGGGGTGGTTTCCACCATGATGGCCAAAGGGGAGCTTGAATGTCATCGCACCGAGCGCGGTGGCGAGAAGCTGATGTCCAAGGCAGATACCAAAAATCGGAACGGCATCGAGCAAAGTGGTGATCTCGCGCACGAGATGCGACAGTGCAGCAGGATCTCCCGGGCCGTTCGAGAGCAAGACCCCGTCGGGGTTGCGGGCGAGCACCTCAGCAGCCGGCGTATTCGCCGGGACCACTTCAATCGTGGCGAGTTCGGAGAGACAGCGCAACATCGTCCGCTTGACACCAAAGTCATAGACAACCACACGCCGGGGTCCACCCTCGATGAAATAGGGTTCCTCCGTTGTCACCTCATCGACAAGATTCATGCCGGTTGTACCGACCTCGCGTCTCGCCGCAGCGAGGAGCTCTTCGATCGGTGCAGAGCCAAATGCACACGACATCGCCCCGGCCTCGCGGATGTGTCGCGTGAGACGCCGAGTGTCGACACCCGTGATCCCCCCGACGCCGTGCGATGTCAGAAACTCCTCGAGATCCCCGGTCGCGCGCCAGCTACTCGGCAACGTCGCGAGTTCACGTACGATGATGCCGCGACAGAATGGTCGAATACTCTCGTCATCAAGCTGAGTGATGCCGTAGTTCCCGATATGTGGGTAGGTGAACGCGATGACCTGTCCGGCATATGAGGGATCGGTGATGATCTCCTGATAGCCAGAGAGCGAGGTGTTAAAGACAACCTCACCGGTGGCAATCGAACGTTCGGAGCGCGCGATAGCGCCGATTGCCTCACCAGAGAACACGGTCCCATCCGCAAGCACGAGAGCTGCACCGGTGCGGGTATCGAGAAAACTCATCGCGGTCGGTTCCACCTCTCGTGTCCGGGGTCGTCAAACTCAGCGCTGGGCCGTTGCATCTATCACCACCGGCTCCCCGCGATAGAGGGTATGGCGCACTCTCCCGGTGAGGTCAAGGTGCGCGAACGGGGTGTTCTGGGATCGGCTGGCAATATCTTCAAGGCGGACGTTCCACCGCTCGCTCGGGTCGAACACGACGAGGTCTGCCCGGTTTCCCGTCGCGATCAACGGCGGGCCCGCACTTGCGACCCCGGCGATGCGCGCCGGATTCGTGCTGAACAGCGCGACGAGATCGGCAATCTTGATTGTTGGCGATTCAAGATCACCAGGCACTCTGAGGTTGGCGCGCGCGACGAGCTCTCCGTATGCGACGCTGAACGCGGTCTCGAGTCCGATCATCCCAGGGGGAGCACATTCAAAGGGCTCGTCCTTGGTCTCTGGCGAATGTGGCGCGTGATCCGTTGCGATCGCGTCGATCGTGTGATCGGCAACTCCCGCGCGTACCGCGAGCACGTCGCGAGCGGTGCGCAGCGGGGGGTTCACCTTGAAACGTGCATCGAAGGTGGCGACCTCGGCATGGGTAAGCGATAGATGATGCGGAGTCGCCTCAGCAGTGATGAGAAGCCCGTCGGCCTTCGCGCGACGAACAAGTTCGATCGCACCCTCTGTCGATAGGTGCAAAAAGTGCATCGATGCGTCAAGATCTCGCACCAGAGCCAGGTCTCGCGCGACCATGACCTCCTCGGCACTCGAGGGCTGGCCGGGGATCCCGAGCGCCGAAGACCACCTGCCCTCATGCATCTGCCCTCCATGGGCGTGGACCTCGTTCTCGCAGTGCTGGGCGATCACCACGCCGAGTTCGCGCCCGACACGCAGAGCCTCCGCCATGAGCTCGTCGTCTTGAACGCCTCTCCCGTCATCGGTGAATATCCGAACGCCATGCTCGGCGATTTCGCGAATTGGGACAAGGCGTTCACCGAGCCGTCCGACCGTAATCGCGGCGGAGATCCCGACTTCACACAGCGTGTCGATACACAGCGCACGCAGATATTCGACCATCGCCGCCGAATCGATCGCGGGAATCGTATTCGGCATCGCAACAACACAGCGATATCCGCCAAGCGCGGCGGCGCGTGAACCACTCGTCACGGTTTCGGCACGCTCTCCGCCGGGCTCTCTGAGATGGGTGTGCAGATCAACGAACGCCGGCATGAGATAGCAACCCGACCCGTCAAGAACGAGGACTCGCGAAGGAACCTCAAGGTCGACAGCGACATTGGCAATGTGTTCACCGACGACATGCACATCTGCCCGCCTCTCGAGATTGCTCTCGACGAGAGTCGCACCCTTGATGATGATCTCGCGAGGTTCAGCCACGACGGTTACCGATATCCTCGGTTGCCTCTCGCGAAGCGCCCAGCAGATGAAACAGCACCGCCATGCGCACCGGCACTCCGTTACGCACCTGGGCGCGAATCAGCGAATTGGGACCATCGGCAACTTGCGAGTCGATCTCGACTCCCCGATTGAGCGGACCGGGATGCATGATCAAAGCATGCGGTGCAAGCCTTTGCGCGCGCTCAACCGTGAGACCAAAGGTACGCCGGTATTCCCGGAGATCGGAGAGCCCCGCGTCAGCCATTCGTTCGCGCTGGATACGCAGCAGATAACAGACATCGGCACTTTCGAGCACTGAATCGAGATCCTCGGTCACCTTTTCGATCGGCCAGCCCTCGACGCTCACCGGGAGGAAATCGCGCGGTGCGACGAGAGTGATGCGTGCGCCGAGCGCGGAGAGGGCAAGTACATTCGACCGAGCAACCCGCGAATGGCGGATGTCTCCGACAATGGTCACCTGAGAGCCGCTCAAGTCCTCGGCGGATACTCCTCGTGAACGGCGGATCGCGTCGCGCAACGTGAATGCATCAAGGAGCGCCTGAGTCGGGTGTTCGTGCTGTCCGTCGCCAGCATTGACAACACACGCCTGGACCCACCTGCTCGCAAGCACCGCGGCGCCTGAGGATTGGTGCCGGATGACGATCGCGTCAACTCCCAACGCGTCGACCGTCTCAAGCGTGTCGCGCAGCGACTCGCCCTTTGATACCGAAGAGGATGAAATATCAACGCTCAGCGTGTCCGCGCTGAGGCGCTTCGCTGCCATCTCGAACGAGAGTCTTGTACGCGTGGACTTCTCGAAGAACACGGTCGCGATCGTCTTGCCGCGCAGTGCGGGTACCTTTGGCATCCGACGTGACGCGACTTCGACGAATGTCTCCGATTCGTGCAAGATCTCGAGGATGCCATCTCGGCCGAGGTCTTCAATGGAAAGGAGATTGCGCTGTGTCAGCATCTCTCCAGTCATCGCGGATCATCTCCGCTTCGCTCGGACACGGAGGTCTCGACAGCGGGTTCAACATCGCCGATCACGACGCCCTCCTCGCTCACCTTGACCATCTCGTTAAGACGCGTCGGAAGGTTCTTTCCGACGTAGTCGGGACGAATCGGGAGTTCTCGATGCCCGCGATCGACGATGACCGCGAGCTGAACCGCTCGCGCACGTCCATGATCTGCCAGCGCGTCGAGCGCGGCACGTACCGTGCGACCGGTAAAGAGGACGTCATCAACGATCACGACGACGCGGTTATTGAGATCGATGGGTATCTCGGTACGCGACTGTGCGATTACCGGACGGATTCCGATGTCGTCGCGATACATCGCCACATCGAGCAGACCAAGGGGAATCGCAATTCCACTGATCTCGCGCAAGAGACCGACAAGGCGACGCGCCAAGGGCGCACCGCCGGCCTGAAGTCCGATGACGACAAGATCCTCTGCGCCGCGATTGCGTTCTGCGATCTCATGTGCGATCCGCACCAGAGCGCGCCGCAGATCATCGGAATTCATCACAATAGAGCGCGGAACAAAGGAACACCGAGATGGGCGTGCGGCTGCGCGCGCATCTTCAGTCACGGTTCCTCCATGTCCGTACAGGCCTCACAGGACCCGTTTCACGTACCGCTCCATGCTAGCGACTCTCCGGGAGGACCGGCAAGGAGATTGGACGCGAGCCCCATCTGGCTCGAGATCTCGAAATGGACGAATTCGTCAGACTCTGCCGCCTGGACGACCAGATCCGACGCGAGGCACCGGCTCCACTGCCACAACCCGCGAAGGAGGGGGTTCTGGCGCGAGGGCTCGGCTTAGCTACAAAGGCGCAGATCAAAAGGGGAGGGGGCGGGATCTGGATCCGTCACAGAAACGTCATAATTGAGCTACCAGGCGATAGGCTGGGGAAACTTGCAGAGGTTGCGCGGTCTTCGGGTTTGCCGAGGGGGTGGACCCACAAAGACAGGAGAGATATATGAATATTATGTGCAGACGCAGCAGGCTCCGCGCCGGAGCCGCATTTGTAGCTGCGGGGGTGACTGCGCTCGCGATGACCCTGAGCGCCGTCGCAACCGCCGGTGCGACAACAAAATCCCATCTCGTCGCGAAGAGCGCGGGTTCGAGCGTCGTCAATGTCGCACTCGATGAGACGTTCCCAGGGTTCAACGTCCTCACCTCGGCAGACAACAACTTTGACCTTGCCCAGATCATTGAGAATGTCTGGCCCGAGACGTTCATCACGACGAACAAACTTGCCCTGGTGATGAACAGCGACCTTTTGGTCAGTGCAAAGCAGACAAGCGCGAAACCTCAGACGATCGTCTACCAGATCAATCCCAAGGCGAAGTGGTCCGACGGGGTGCCGATCAGCATTGCAGACTTCATCTACAACTGGCAGGCCCAGAGCGGCCTACCGCAATACAAGGATGTCGGCGGAAAGCCCTTCGACGTCGCTACGACCGCTGGATACAGCCAGATCAAGTCCATCACCGGTCATGGCAAATACGTCAAGGTCGTCTTCTCGACACCGTTCGCTGACTGGAAGAGTCTCTTTGGTCCGATGGTGCCTGCGCACATCGCAAAGAAAGTCAGCTGGAACACTGGCTTCAACACCATCTCGAATGTCATCTCGGGCAGCTGGTACAAGATCGCAAGCTACTCGACGAACCAGTTCCTCGTTCTGAAGCGGAACCCGAAGTACTGGGGCGTCAACCCAGCGCTCTCGACGGTGGACTTCACCTGGGTCTCGACGGATGATTCGATGCCGACGGGTCTACAAAACGGTGAGCTGAAGGTGATCAACCCAGCGTCGGTTACCCAGTCACTCATCGCCCAGGCCAACGCGGTGAAAAATACCGTGCACAAGACGATCGCCGGCCTAGAGTTCGAGCACTTTGACTTCAACGAGGCCAACCCGTATCTCGCGAAGGTGCAGGTTCGTCAGGCGATTGCCTATGGCACAGACCGCAAGCAGATCATTGCGGACACAGTCGGATCGATCCTCCCGAGCACCCAGCCCCTCGGCAACCGAATGCTCATGCCGAACCAGCCGGGGTACGTCGACAACGGTGTGGCCTACACGAATGTGAATGTCGCGAAGGCCCGTTCACTTCTCGCAGGCCTTGGATTCAAGCTCGTCAACGGCTACTACGAGCCGAACTACGGGCCAGAGGCTGGACAGCCACTCACCCTGACGATCTCGTCGACGACGGGCAACTCGCTCCGCTCCGAGACCGAGCAGCTCTTCCAGGCGCAGATGGCGAAGGTCGGGATCAAGATCAACATCCAGAACTACGACGCGGCGACGTTCTTTGGGACCAACCTCCCAACCGGACAGTTCGACATCGCTGAGTTTGCCTGGGTCGACACACCATTCCTCTCTGGAAACCAGAGCATCTACTGCAGCTACAACCTCGGCACCCAGTGCGGATCCAACTGGAACCACTTCGCAAACGCGGCGGTTACCGCGCTTGTCACAGCTGGTTCGGCGGCGATCCATCCCCGGTCGGAGATCATCGACTACAACCGTGCCGACGCGATCCTGTGGAACGACATGGTGACATTGCCGTTGTACCAGCGACCGCAGTACTTCGCCTGGTCCAAAAAGTACACCAACCTGCTCCCGAACCCATCGAGCGTGGGCATCACCTGGAACCTCAACCAGTGGGCGTTCCGCTAAAAGGACAGAATGCCCTCTCGGCGTGAACCCCGAGGGCATGGCAGGCTGACGAGAGGGGGGCTTTCGCCCCCCTCTCACGCTGTAACCAGGCTCCGTCATATCTCAACTGTGTAAGGTTTTGCCGTGCTCTCTTATCTTTTGAGACGACTCCTCGCGAGCGTCATCATCTTGATCTTGTCGAGCATCCTCGTCTTCACCATGGTCGCCTACTCGGGTGACCCCCTCGCCTCGTTGCGACTCAATCCCCGCACTCCCGCGGCTGTCTACGCGCTGCGACGCGACGAACTTCACCTGAACTATCCGCTGCCACAGCGCTACTGGATCTGGGTCACCCATGCCATCCACGGAGATTTTGGATTGACGATCGGAAACCAGCCGGTCGCCCCCCAGCTCTGGTCACACCTGCTGGTCACCTGCGAGATGGTGATCATCGCCACAATCATCGCGATCTTCGTCGCGATCGCCGTCGGCGTCTTCTCCGCGATCCGCCAGGGGCGTGCGTTTGACAGTGCGGCGGCATTCACGAACTATCTCTTCATCTCTGTCCCGGTCTTTGTGCTCGGCCTCCTCCTCAAAGAGTTCGCGGCGATCCCCATGAACAACGCGATCGGACACACCGTCATCTACACGATCGGCCAGCAGTCTTCGAACCTGAATGGAAATTTCCTCCAGCGATTACCCAACTACGCCGGACACACCATCTTGCCGGTACTCGCGCTGATCCTCGTCACCTACCCATCCTGGGCGATCTATCAACGCTCATCGATGCTCGAGGCACTTGACAGTGACTATGTCCGCCTCGCGCGCGCAAAAGGACTCAGTCCGACTCGCGTGCTGATCCGCCATACGCTGCGCAACGCGCTGATCCCGATCACGACGGTGATCGCCCTCGATTTCGCCGGCGTGCTCGGTGGAGCGATCCTCGTCGAACAGGTCTTCTCCTGGCAGGGCATCGGCCAGTGGTTCTTGCAGGGCATTCTCGTCCTGGATTTCAATGTGGTCCAGGCCTACCTGCTTGTCACGGCATTCTTTGTCGTTGCCTTCAACTTCATCGCAGATGTCCTCTATGGCGTACTCGACCCGCGGATTCGCTATGGCTAGGCGCTGGAAAAAAGCTGCCGTCGGTAACGAATCTTCGAATCCAACTGCTGCGGGCCGCGACTTCAAGAGACGCCGCCTTGGCCGCCTGCCAAGAGCCGGCTCGGAGACGCGCCACATCGGTGACGAACACGGCCTTTCGGGAGATGTCCGCAAGCAGTGGCAGATCGTGCTCGGCCGGTTCGTCCGTCAACCGCGGGCGATGGTCAGTCTCGGTCTCTTCGCGTTGCTCGGCATCGGGTCGACTCTGGCCGGCCTCTTCTGGCACTACAGCTACCTCGACCTCACCAACCAGATCGCGACATTCGGCCACGGCGGTCCCTCCTTCCAGCACCCGTTCGGCGTCGACACAATCGGTCATGACCTATTCGCGCAGGTCATGGAGGGAACCAAGGAGGACGTCCAGACCGCGCTGTTGGTCGCCGCGATCTCGTCATTGATCGGAACAACGATCGGTGCCCTTGCCGGTTATTTCCGCAGCTGGGTCGACACGATTCTCATGCGCTTCACAGACTTCATCCTCGCCGTGCCGTTGCTCGCGATACTGGCGGTGCTCGGCAACCTCGCCGCCAGGCAGTCGGGAAGCTGGTTCTGGGTTGCGATCATCATTGGAGTTCTCGCCTGGACCTATGTCGCCCGCCTCGTACGGGCGGACTTCCTCTCACTTCGCGAGCGCGACTTTGTCGAGGCTGCCAGGGCGATCGGGGCCTCCAACCGACGGATCATCATCCGCCACCTGCTTCCCAACGCGCTCGGTCCGATCATCGTCAACGCGACCCTCACCGTGGCAAATGCCATCATCCTCGAATCGACGCTCTCCTATCTTGGCCTTGGCATCCAGCCACCGGAGGTCTCGCTCGGTTCGCTCATCGCCGCTGGCGAAGGCGACACGACGACATTCTGGTGGCTGTTCGTCTTCCCGGCGGCATTCATCGTCGTCATGATCCTCTGTGTCAATTTCATCGGTGACGGCCTGCGTGAGGCCTTCGATCCGCGCAAGACCCGGGTGCGCGTCTGATGAACCCGATTCATGCCCAGAACGCACGGGATCCCTACGCACCACTCCTCGCCATCGATGGTCTCGAGGTGGAGTTTCGCACCGCCGAGGGAACGGTCAATGCCGTGCGCGGCGTCGACCTCGAGCTTCGGCCGGGGGAGGTGCTGGGGATCGTCGGCGAATCGGGTTCGGGCAAATCGGTGACGGCGATGGCAGCGATGGGCCTGTTGCCGCGTTCCGCGAGCGTCCGGGGATCGGTGCGCTTTCGGGGCGAGGAGCTGTTGCACCTTCGCGAGAGGCAGCTGATGCCCTTTCGCGGCAAGGCGATCTCCATGATCTTCCAGGACCCGATGACCTCTCTCAATCCGGTCTACTCCGTCGGCTGGCAGATCGTCGAGGCGATCCGCGCACACCAGGACGTCTCCAAAGAGGAGGCCCTGCAGATCTCGATCGAGCTACTGCGTAAGGTTGGCATCCCCAATCCCGAGGACCGTGTCGCCAACTACCCCCACGAATTCTCCGGCGGCATGCGCCAACGCGTCGTCATCGCCATTGCAATTGCCAATAATCCCGAGGTGATTCTCGCCGACGAGCCGACCACGGCGCTCGACGTCACCGTTCAGGCGCAGGTGCTCGACACATTGCGTACTGCGCTTGAAATGACACACGCGGCGCTGCTCCTGATTACCCACGACCTCGGCGTGATTGCGGGGATTGCGGATCGTGTCCTCGTCATGTACGCGGGACGTCCGGTCGAGATCGGCACGGTGGATGAGATCTTCTACAACCCCTCGATGCCCTACACCCTCGGACTGCTCGGATCGCTACCTCGCGTTGACACCGATGGGAGCGAGAAGCTCCGACCGATTCCCGGCTCGCCACCATCAATGATCGGAAAGCCGACCGGATGCCCCTTTGCGCCGCGCTGCCCACTCGCTGCCGATGTGTGTCAAGAGCGCGAACCTGAGCTCGCGCCGGTCAATGCTCAGACACCCAGCCATCTCGCGGCGTGCCATTTCACCAAACAGGCGCACGACCGGGGCATTTCACTGTTCATCGCGACCTCGGTCGACCTCGACTCCGCGAGCGAGAACCTGGCGACGACGGCTCCGGGATCTGCGAGTTCAAAGGCTCCGGGATCAGAAGAGCTGCGCGCCCCAGGGCCTGGAAACTACGTCCTTGCCGAGGGTCTCTCGCCGGCTGGCCCCGGGGGCTACGAGACCGCGCCCGACGGACATGAGGGATCTGGTGCCACCGGGCCAGCCGACGGGGAGGAGACGACACCGTGATCTCTAGCTCTGGCTTCGATGCGGTGACAAAGGTGAAAGAACCTCTCCTCGCGGTCAAAGACCTCGTCAAGCACTTTCCGGTGCGCGGTGGAAAGATCTTCCGGCATACCATCGGCGAGGTGCACGCGGTATGCGGTGTGTCATTCACGATCGAATCTGGGGAGACGCTTGGTCTCGTCGGCGAGTCCGGATGTGGAAAATCGACGACGGCCCGATCAATCTTGCAGCTCGTGGAACCGACATCAGGATCGGTGCGCTTCGAGGGCCGGGAACTCACGACGCTTGATGCTGAGGAGATGCGTGGTGTGCGGCGCGAACTCCAGGTCGTCTTTCAGGACCCCTACGCCTCGCTCGACCCGAAGATCCCGGTCGGCGAGACCATCGCTGAGCCACTCAAGGTGCACGGCATGTGGCGCGCCAAAGACGGAAATGCAATGGTCGCGGAGGCGCTCCGCCGCGTCGGACTCTCCCCTTCGCACGCTGGACGCTTTCCGAACGAGTTCTCGGGCGGTCAGCGTCAGCGCATCGGAATTGCTCGGGCGCTGATCATGGAGCCACACCTGCTCGTGCTCGATGAGCCGGTTTCCGCGCTCGACGTCTCCATCCAGGCTGGCGTTGTGAATCTGCTTGAGGACCTTCAGGCACAGCTCGGACTCGCCTACCTCTTCGTCGCGCACGACCTCTCGGTGGTGCGCCACATCTCTGACCGTGTCGCGGTGATGTACCTCGGAAAGATCGTCGAGATGGGCAGCAGACAGCAGATCTATGGATTTCCGGCACATCCCTACACTCAGGCGCTGCTCTCCGCGGTACCGGTTCCCGACCCCCTGGTCGAAAGGGCGCGCAAGCGCATTGTGCTTCCCGGCGATGTTCCAAGTCCTATCGATCCCCCGAGCGGATGCAGGTTCCGCACGAGGTGCTGGAAGGCGCAGGATATCTGCACGGTTGAAGAGCCAAAACTTGATCCGTTCGCGGATGACCACACCGTCGCCTGCCACTTCGCCTCGGTGGATCACGAGGTCATACGACCAAAGGGCGGTTAGCGCAGTTCGAGCTCGGAGCCGGAAAAACGCACCGCGACCGGTTCGAGGATGACCTCTCTCGGCCCCTCCTCAACGACGCCGGCAAGAATCGCCTTGAGGCCACAGTCTTTGGCAGCCGAGACGACCCGCTCTCCCGAACCCTTCGCCACATAGACCGCAAATCCGGCGCCCATGTTCAGTGTCCCGTACGCCTCGTGCGCACCGAGACCCGCCTGGGCGACGAGGAACGAGAGCGCCTCGGGCACCTCGGGGAGTGCGGTCAGACGATAGGTCACCTCGGCATTCGCACGCATCAGCTTGCGAAGACCATGCCCGGTGACGTGACTGAGATAGTGCACGTCGACCGATCCCAAGAGCAGCGTCTCGACGAGGCGGACGTAGATCAGCGCGGGATCGAGGATCACCTCCCCGAAGGAGCGCCCGGAGGGCAAAAGGGTACCAAGCCCGTCGGGTAACTCGTCCGCAACCATGCGCACCAGCGATGCGCCGTTCGCATGCAGTCCGGAGGACGAGACGATGACAATCTCGTCGGTGGCAACGAGCCGTTCCCCAAGGATTGGCGCGACACCATAAGGGATCCGTCCGATTGCGCTCGCAGCGAGGTCGATCTCGTCTGCTTCGATGAGCCCGGAGAGAGTCGGCGACTCCCCCCCACCCCAGGCAGCGCCCGCATCGTCACATCCTTGCCGAAACCCTTCGACAAGACTCGCATGACGAGACCCGGCATAGAAACCCGCCGCGCCAGTCGCGAAGTAGGCATTGACGACAAACGGAAGCGCCCCGACACAGACACAGTCATTGACGGCCGCCGCGACCGTGTCATATCCGATCGAATCAAAGCGGTCAACTCCCGTCTCTTTGAGAAAGCGCGAGGCGACCATCGACTTCGTGCCGAGGCATTCGAGGACAAAGCCAAGTTGTTCCTCCCCAAGCTTCACAACGACGGCGGATTCGCCACGCGATCGGTCATCGACGAGAGCCCCGAGGCGCTCGGCATTCAATGAGGTGTTTGTCGCCGCGCCGATCGCCGCCCGCTTGGCGGCGTCGAGAATCGCGTAATCGACACCCGCGCCCTCGTAACTTGCGTGGGGAGCCTCACTCATTTGCCAAGCGCCCGTCCGTCAAGGGCCACGTGCGCGACCTCCTCCGGGCGCAGCTCGCGACCCAACGCGGCGAGGATCCCGTTCACAAAGCGACTCGAATCCTCCGTCGAATACTCCTTGGCGAGCTCCACCGCCTCATCGATCACAACGGCATAGGGAATATCGGGACGGCACATCAGTTCGAAGGTGGCAAGCCGGAGGAGCTGTCGATCGATGACCGGCATCCGGTTCACGGACCACGAGCGGGCCTTTTCGCCGACCAGGGTGTCGATCTCGCGCTCGTTCGCCATGACTCCCTCGAACAACTCCATAGCGTATCGCTCCGGGAGTACCGGAAGTCCTCCAAGGACCTTGTCGGCCGTCTCACCTTTGGACTCCGCCTCGTACAACAAGCTGAGTGCTCGCTCGCGACCCCGTCGTCGCGCGCCGGCAGCGGGAGCGCCAGCGTCGCGACTAGGCCCGCGTGAGGTATTCACCGGACCGTGTATCGACCTTGATCTTGTCACCCGGGTTGACAAACAGCGGAACCTGCACAACGAGACCGGTCTCGAGTGTCGCCGGTTTGCGCGCCCCGGAGACACGATCTCCCTGCAGGCCGGGTTCGGTCTCGGCGATGGTGAGTTCAACGGCGGCCGGCAGATCGACGTCGACAATCTCATCTCCGTACTGCTGCATGACAGCAGAGTCCCCCTCTTTCAGGTACAAGGGCGCCTCTCCAAGCGACCTTGCCGGAATCGAGAGCTGGTCATAGGAGACATTGTCCATGAACACATAGCCGTCACCGTCTTTGTAGAGGTACTGCATCTCCCGCTTGTCGATGATCGCCTGATCGACCGACTCACCGGCGCGAAAGGTCTTTTCGATCACCGCCTTGGTTCTCAGGTTGCGCAGCTTGGTGCGGACAAATGCGCCGCCCTTGCCGGGCTTGACATGCTGGAACTCGACGACGGAAAACAGGCCGTCGGGAAGATTGAGCGCCATTCCGTTCTTGATGTCGTTCGTCGAAAATGCCATCAGAGCTGGTAATCCTTCGTAGATCTCGTCAGTGGTCGTGCACCATCTTCGGTGACTTCGAGTGTGTCTTCGATGCGCACTCCGCCAGACTCGGGGAGGTACGCGCCCGGTTCAACCGTCACGACCATTCCTTTCCTCAGGATATCAGTCGCTCTCGCCCCCACCGATGGGGCCTCGTGGATCTCGCGACCGACGCCGTGGCCCGTGCCATGGATGAAGCTTTCGCCAAAACCCCTCGATTCGAGCACACGCCGACAGATCCCATCCACCTCGGCACCGCTCACACCTGGTGCGAGCGCGTCCACTCCCGCCTGCTGTGCGAGCGCGACTGCGTGGATCTGCTCGAACTGGAGGGCATTTGGTTCGCCGATGACAAAGGTACGCGTCATGTCCGAGTGATACCCGTCGACGATCGCACCGAAATCGATGACGACAAAATCCCCGTCGCCGATCTTCCGATTGGTCGGTCGCATATGCGGAAGAGCGGAGTTCGGACCCGAGGCAACTATGGTTTCGAACGAGGCTCCCGACGCGCCATGGACGCGCATCGCGTACTCAAGTTCGGCGGCAAACTCGGACTCGCTGGGACGTTCGAGCAGACGCGGCTTCACCTCGTCGAGCGCACAGTCGGCGATGGCACACGCCTGTGCGATGCGCGCGACCTCGCCGACATCCTTGATCGCGCGCATCGACTCGACCAGACCGCTCGTGGCCACAGGCTCGAGTGAGCGTGTACCCGATATCTGACAAAAAAAAGCCCATGACACATCAGAGGCCTCGAGCCCAAGCCGGTCGGTCGATGAGGCCGCTCGCGTGATCGCGTCAATCTGGGATTCAAGGTTGCCGATCGTGACACTCGCCTCCACGCCCGCGAGCGCGAGCTCCGAACACGACTGATCGCGATAACGGCCGTCGGTCGTGAACACCACCTCGTCTCGAGTGATGAGCAAGAGCGAGGAAGATCCCGAGAATCCCGTGAGATAGGAGATGTTCTCGCGCTTGGTCACCAACAGCGCGTCACAGCCGGATTCATCAAACAACGCGATCGCCCGCCCGATACGCGAAGGAGTCTCCATTTCCGGCAGTGGGATCTCGGGCAACGGGGCCTGCTCGCTCGAAAGATGAATGCTCACGGGATGGGTTACCTTGCGCCGATGAGTTGCGCGGCAGCTTCGATGGCAAGTTCGTAACCAAATCCGCCAAATCCGGCGATGGTACCCGCCGCAACCGGAGCGATGACCGACTGGTGCCGAAATGATTCGCGCGCTCCGGGATTCGAGAGATGCAGTTCGATGACCGGACCCGAAAAGCTCGCGAGCGCATCGTGCAACGACCATCCGTAGTGCGTCAACGCGCCGGCGTTGATGATGATCGCTGCGACCCGCCCACGCGCCCGATGGACCTCGAGAACGAGATCAGCCTCCGCCTCGCTCTGGAAGTGCTCCAGCGTCAACGCGTATTGAAGCGCCGCGGCGCGAGCCCGTCCTACGTAGTCCTTTAGCGTGGCGCTCCCATAGATCTCGGGCTCTCGCTCTCCAAGCAGCGCGAGATTGGGCCCAGAGAGCAACAGCACGGTGGGTTCTGCCATGGCCAATTCTCCTCACGAGAGCACGTCCGCTCCACCGCGAAATGCTAATCGGCGAATACCTTCCGGCAGACCTCAGACTGTCGCACTGACACAATCGAGCGCGTGGAGAACGGCTTCGACAGAGACATCCCGCACCACCTCCACGCCAATTGGCCCATCGAGGAGAAAGACAATCCCGCCGGTCGCCTTCTTGTCCCGGCGCATGAGCGACACGATCTCTTCATGGTCAATACCGATTGGCAATGCCTCCGGGAGACCATAGGATCGCACAACCTCGTAATGACGTTCGAGGCGCTCTCTGTCGATACGTCCGAGATGGTGCGCCAGATGGGCAGCGTAGACGAGGCCGATCGCCACCGCCTCGCCGTGTCGAAGATCGACCCCCTCGCGCCCGGGACCATCGGCAAATCCCGCGGTCTCGAGTGCGTGCGCAAGCGTGTGCCCATAGTTGAGGAGCATTCGACCGTCCCTCTCGCGCTCGTCCGCGGATACCACCTCGGCCTTGCGCTTCACACAGGCACTCACCTGTTGTTCGAGTGTCAGCCTCTCAAGGTCGTCCACGCCGAGGAAGGCATACTTTGCCATTTCGCCACACCCCGAACGCCTCTCGCGCCACGGAAGCGTGCCGAGCACCTCGGTGTCACACAACACCGCGCGCGGCTGCCAGAATGCGCCGACGAGATTCTTTCCCTCGGGCAGATTCACCGCTGTCTTGCCACCGATCGCCGCGTCGACCTGACCCAGCAACGTCGTCGGAACGTTGATCAGATCGACCCCGCGGTGATAGGAGGCGGCGACAAAACCCGCACAGTCGGTGACAACTCCCCCACCGACGGCGATCACGACGTCAGCTCGCGTCAGTCCAAATTCAACGAACTCGCGGCACAGCCGTTCGACGGTTGCGAGGGATTTTTCCCCCTCGCCGTCGCCCATGTAGAACACCCGTGACTCGATCCCCGGATCAACCTCGACACCGATATTGCGCTGGGTGACGATCGCCGCGCGGAGCGCGCGCGTTGGCACATATTCACCGATCAATCGACGAGCTCCAGGACCAACAACAACCTCATAGGAACGGTCTCCGAGCGCGACCCGCACGCGACCGAATTTCACATCACTGACATCGCTCGGATCGGTCACACCTGGCACGTGGAGAATCTACTCTTTTGGTCCATCCGATCCGACCCCACAGCCGCTCGAACGACGAGCGATTCCCGAGCAACTAGTGATGGTGCCCGGATGCGGCGTAGTAGGGATTCGCTCCCTCGGCATGTGCGGTGACGTCGATGACCTCGGTGATCTCGGGAACGGCGGCCTGGATCGCGGTCACGATGCCCTGGCTCAGCGTTGCGGCAGCCTGTCCGCATCCCTGACATCCCCCCATCAGTCGCAGGTAGGCGACGTTGTCGACAACGGCGACGAGATCTGCGCGGCCCCCATGGGCGGCAATCTGTGGATTCACTCCGTGTTCGAGCACCTCGAGAACTGCGACCTCGATCGGACTGGTGAGGTCGCTCTGCGCGATCGGGGATATCGCGACAACTGGGGGTGGACTGTTCGGATTGATCATCACGAGATCGCCGTTGCCAAGGTCAAGCGTCGCCCCCTGGATCTGGTCCACGCTGTTACCGAGCACCACCACACAAAGATCATCACGCTCGATCACAACATCGGTCGGAGTGGCATCAGTCGTCGCCTGAAACCACATGTCATAGGAATAGCTCGCACCGTTGACGCCGTTGACCTCGAGATAGAGCGACAGTGTCGTCGGTTCGTCTTCGCCTGATCGAGCCTCGGCGATAAAGGTGCGTGCTGCATCGGTCACGTTGAGGACGGAGGAGGTTGTCATGCTCCCACTCTACGGTGAACCTCGCGCGAAGGCGACGGCGCCTCGATTTCGGCGACCAAGATTCCAAGTCCCCCCGATTAGGCTCTCCTTTCATGGACCGCGTCGAACCGGAGTCGATCGACCTCGGAGCGCTCTCGACGCGTCCAATCGTGCTCTGCGGCTTCATGGGAGTCGGCAAATCCACCATCGGCAGGAGACTCTCCCGGCGTCTCGGACGGCCCTTTTTCGACCTCGACGCACAGATCGTCGCCAGACTCGGCGCCTCAGTCCCCGAGCTGTTCAATACGGGTCGGGAGCTCGAGTTTCGTGAGACCGAGGCATCGATCCTTCGCGAACTCGCCCTGCGCGATCCGCCGTCGGTGATCGCCCTCGGGGGAGGCGCGTATGACGATCCCTCGTCGCGAGAGCTCTTGCGTGTACACGCCTTCGTCGTCCATCTCGACCAGAATTGGCAGGCGCTCTATCCTGCGCTCGCCAGGCTCCGTGAGAGTCGTCCACTTCTCTCCTCTCGGTCAAACGCCGAGATCGAGGCGCTCTATTACCAGCGGCGCGCGAACTATCTCCTCGCGGATCTCACCGTTGCGATTCCAAGGGCAGGAGTCGCCCGGGCAACGCGCGAAGTTGTTCACGCATTGTTGACATACTCGAGGACAATCACGAACTAGCGTTCAATCGGTGACACTTCCCAACGACAGCCACGAATGGTTCAGCTTCGAAGACCCGGACGAACTCCGACTCTGGATGTTTGACGTCACCTTCTTGCTCAGCTCATGGACATGCATCTACGGCCGAGGCTGCAAGGGAGTGCTTGATGCAGACGCGACCGAGATGATGCAGGGGTGTTGCAGCTACGGCGCACATTTTTCCGACAAGGCAGATATCGCGCGCGTCAAGAAGGCCGCGAAGACCCTTACCAAGGAGCAGTGGCAGTTCAAAGGTGTCGGCACCAAAAGTGGTATCACCCGTAAAGAAGACGGAGAGACCCTCACCGCGCTTGTCGACGACGCCTGCATCTTCTTGAACCGTCCGGGCTTCGAAGGGGGTCCCGGTTGTGCGCTACATCGCGCGGCGATGGAACGCAACATTCCGCACCTGCTTCTCAAGCCGGACGTCTGCTGGCAGCTCCCCCTGCGTCAGATCGACCTCGTGGACGAGAACAACGGCTATGTCACCTCAATGATCACCGAATGGGAGCGCAAGCACTGGGGAGCAGCTGGTGAGGAATTTCACTGGTGGTGCACCGATGCACCCGACGCGTTCGTCGGCTCGGTTCCCGCCTACGAAGGGCTGCGTGAAGAGCTCCGCGCAATGACGACGGCGAAGGTCTTCGAGGCGCTCATCACCTATCTCGACCAACGACGGGACACGACGATGCTTCCCCATCCAGCGTTGCGCAAAAAGCTCGACGACGCGTGATCGGCACGCGTGCTACTCGGCCTCTTCGAGCTCATCCGAGTCATACAGACACCACGCCGAGTGGTCATCTTCAGGATCTGCTCCGCATTCGGGACACGGCTCGGGAATGACTTCAACTGCCCGCTTGAGGCTACGCGCCTCTTCGAAACGACGATGACGACCTTTTTTCACGATCTACTCCCTGCTGGGAGGCACCCTTTCCTCGCACATCACACACTTGAACTGCGACGTCGCCGAGCGAACTGGCCTCACCGGGTTTATCTGTAGGCGCTCCAGCATAACCGTATCGAGCCTCGGACTGACAGCAGTGCGCCAGCCGAACCCGTGGCCCAGGGTGATGCGCTCCGGCGGTTTCACGCAACCAGAGGAGGCACCTCGGCGCTAGCTTTGGCTCATGGCCGAGACCTTTGACCCGCAGGCAATGATCATCCGTTTCCAAGAACGCGCCGCCGCAGTGCGCCGCAGGGGACTCCCGCCGGTGGAGGGTGCTGAGCGGCAGATGATCAAGGAACAGATGCAACTTGACTACATGGACTTTGCGATGCTCGGAGACGCCGATGCGTCGCTCGACGAGGGGATCCTGACGCTCACCGTCGACCTGCGCCCGGACGAGGATCAGAGAGGTTCCTGACCCGGTCGTCACGCAACCAGCCGGGATATTCAGGCATTTTCTTGAGCGTGGCCAAAGAGGGCGACAATCGCCTCGTCGACGGAGCTGAACAGGTGAGTCTCTCCGAGTCTTGCAAGTAGCCCACTGCGCTCGAGCCCGACACGCACCCTTTTGCTCGTACGCGCAAGGGCGAAGGTAATGTGTCGCTCTTCGAATTCATCCATGATCTCGCGAAGCGCCCTCGCTCCCGTGTAATCGAGGTCGCTCATCCCGATCACGTCGAGCACGAAGAGCGATGGCGGACTCCCGATCTCCGGGTCGAGCGCACTGCGCACCTCCGAGGAGAATTTCGAGGCGTTCGCATACCACAACGGAGTTGCAAAGAGCGCAACGAGCACACCTTCGAGCGGCTCGACACCTGAGCGGGCATCGACGGGGATCCAGCTGGTCGTCCCCGGTACACGGCCAAGCACATGAAGGCGTGGCTGGATCGAGAGACGCGTTCGGTCGAGTACCGCCAGGCCAATCGCAACCGCGATGCCCTGTTGCACCCCGATGAACGCGACCGCGAACAAGGTGATCAGGGAGAGACCAAGTTCGAACAGGTCAAAATGCGCGATCGCGATGAAATCCTTGATGTGCGCAATACGCGTCGCGATATAGACAAGCACCGCGGCGAGCGCGGCGAGCGGAAGGTTGCGAAGCAGTCCGGCCGCGGGGACGATCGCAATCATCGCACCCGCCGCGATGAGACCGGTCAACTGCGTCTTGCCCCCCGCTCCGGCAACCGCCGCGGTTCGCGCCGGGCTCGCGTCCACGGGAAAAGAACCGGCGAGTCCTGTCGCGATCGATCCTGCGCCGACGCCAATGAAGTCACGTCCAATGTCAACCTGGTAGTGACCGGCCCCGGCGAACGCACGCGAGGTGGCAGCGCTCTGGCTGATTACCACGAGCGCAACGACGCCCGCAATTGGAAGGAGATGCTCAAGGGCGACGAGGGAAAACCCGTGGATCCCGAGACGTGGGGCGCCATGGGCCACGTTCCCGAGCACCGCCACACCATGGTCTTTGAGCCCGGCGAGCCCAACGAGCAAGGTGGAACCGACAACGCCGAAAAGCGCGCCCGGTATCTGGCGTTCGAACCTCTCGGTCAGAACGACGATGGCAAGAACCGCCGCGGCGATGCAAATTGGCCAGATCTTGGCCGACCCCAGATGGGCGACGACCTCGGAGACGCGATGCAAATTTGAACCACTTACCGAGGCAAGACCAAATAGGTCGGGCAGCTGGTGGATGATGATAATGATTGAGACACCGCCCATAAAACCACTGATGATCGGCGCGGAGAGAAATTCGGCGACCCAGCCCATGTGCAACAGCCCGACGAGCATCACGAGGACTCCGACCAAGAGAGAGAGGATCCCAATCAGGTCGATGTAGCTCGTCGTCACCGTAGTCGCAAGATGGCCGACAGCAATCGCAAAGAGAGGAGCGATGGTGGAGTCGGCACCGACAGACATCTGGCGGTTTGATCCCAAAAGAGCAAAGAGGATGCTCCCCCCGATGAACGCGTAGAGGCCAGTGATCACGGGCATACCCGCGAGACGTGCCGTTGCGAGCTGTTCAGGTACGGCTATCGCGAGCAGCGTCAGCGATGCAGCAAGATCAAACCTAAGGTCCGAGCGCCGATAGCTCGCGAGGTCGCGATAGAGCACCGCACCCTTTGTTACCTCTCCGACCCGCCGTGGAAGATCGAGTCCCTTTGCAAGAATTCTCGACCACTGACCGCGAATTCCGTCCTTTAACGCGGCCACGTAGCCAGCCGGCAGGGAATCTCCACGTTCTCGTCAATCCAGTAGCTCGCGCAGATGCGGTGAAACCCGTCGGCGACGACCAATGGCAGGTCTGTCATCGCCTCACCACGCACCAACAACACCGGAGAGAGTTTCTCCCCTTTTTCCACCTTCTTTAGATCGCCGGCGACATATTTGTTGTCTCGATTGAGCAGTGCAAGCCTGCTCGCGCGCAAAAGATCCTTTGCCTTGTAGGTCACCGTCGGTTTGACGCGAAGTTCTACAACAACATCTTTCGCGACATCGTCTCCGACGATCAGGCTGAGATAGTTCATCGCCGCGGGGAAATCGTGCTCTTCTGGTACGGACTGCCAGTGCGCGTGTGGCATGTGAAACCCCCTGTGAGATATTCGCCGGTCCCAATGTATCCCCGGAAGGTTGTGGCTCCCAGAAATCTCTTCGCGCAGCTACAACCCCATTATGAGCCGCCCTCTCAATCGAGGGAGAAGGGAACTCTCGAGCGCTCCTCAAGCACAAGCGAGGAACCCTCGAGCACGATAGCTACGTCACCGGCGAAGAGCCGACGTATTGGTTCGCCGATCAACTTGTTACGCCACGAGGTCTGCAACCGCCCAGCGGGCGGATCCTGAAAGAACGCGACGATGTCAGCCCGCGTCGCAAGGATCGCCGTATCGATATCGAGCTGGTTGGCGCGCTCCGATATCCATGCCGCTGCAATCGCGATCGCGGGCTTGGCGATCGACTCGCCCTGTGGCCCCGGCGGAAGATGGAGTTCGCTCTGGGCAAGGTTTCGCCCGCGCGCGATCGCTGCCAGGATCTCGTCGGCCGCGCCACCGCCAAGGTGTCGAGATTCGATCGAACGCACCTGTTCGAGTTCAGCCCGACTCCTTGGAGGACGATGGACGATCGAAGCGATGGCGAGATCGGAGATGAGAAAACGTACCGGCTGGTCGTTCGATCTCGCACGTCGCTCCCGCCAGGCGCACAGCTCCTGGGCAATTGCGCGCTCTTGGTTCCTTAGCTGGCGCGCCTGGCGGAGTTTCCACCACAACTGCTCGGGAACAGCGGGTTGACGGGAGCGTTCGAGCATGATGGTGCACTCCTCCAACGCCCATTCATAACGATTGCGCGCCTCAAGACGCCCTTTGATCACATCGTAGAGATCGAGCAGGTGGGCAACATCGCTCGCGCCGTATCGCAGCTGCGCCGTGGTCAGTGGTCGTCTCGTCCAGTCCGTGAGCTGGTCACCCTTTTCTAGCTTGCGGCCGAGGAATCTCTCGACAATATTGAGCAGCGACGGTGTGGACTGGCCGAGAAACCCCGCCGCGATCTGGGTGTCGAACAGGCGATCCGGGACGCATCCACACGCGCGTTCAAGCACTTCGAGATCCTGGTCGGCGGCGTGAAGGATCGCCAGGGCTGGACCGCGCATGACCTCACCGAATGGCTCGACATCCACGCGCAAAGGATCGATCAGCGCGATGCCACCGGACCAGGCGACCTGCAAAAGCGCGAGTTTGGCGTAGTACGTACGCTCACGGTGAAACTCTGTATCGATGCCATACAGCGGCTCATCGATGAGGCGCGTCACGAGCTCCTTGAGTGCGTCCGCAGAATCAACCAGTGTTGCATCACGGATCTGATCTTCGGCGCGTCGCGCATCAAGAGAGTCACTCACGTTCAGCCGCCATAGTTCATCCGGGTATCGCGCATCGACAGCACGTCAGGCTCCTCTCCTCCAGCGATACCGGGGCTGACAGAGACATCAACCACCTCGCCGACAAAAAATGTGTGTGAAACAAAGGGCATGCGAGCTCTGACCTCGCACTCAAAATACCCAAGCGCACCTGCCAATACCGGTAATCCCGTCGATCGTGCATCGAGATACGCAATGCCATTGAGCGTCATCGAGGCGCGATCATCGATGCACGGCTTGACGAACTTTCGCACGACAGCCCGGTCGGCGCGCGAGACGACCGAAAGCGCGAAGAGACCACTCGTCTCGACCAGGTTATGGGTGAGCGCGGAATTTTCCACCGAAACCCCGATCAGTTTTGGCTCGGCTGAGACCTGCGTGGCCCAGCTGAGAGTCATCAAGTTGCGCGCCTCGCCCGAGCACGATCCAAGGAGATAGAGACCGCTTGGCATCGTCCAGAACAGACGACGACGCTGATGATCGAACTGTTCATTGTCTCTCTCCGGTGATGGCGCGCGCGCCTCACCCGATTGACGCTTGAGAGGATCGGCTGGCGACTGGGAACTCATCTCGGGTCAGTGAACTCCATAACTGGCAATTCTCGATTCCGCTTTGGCATAGATGGCCCTTCCCAGCACGAGATACCGCTCGAAGGTAGCCATCTTCGCACTCGAGAAAGAACGCGCGCCATAACACAGTTGCGCTCCCGGACCCCAGTATTTCGTAAACGCGACGTTCAGCTCATTGGTCACCGTCACATCCGGCGATGGAAGTGTCGAGTAGATCTGGTCGGCATCGGCACTCAGGCCAACACAATCTGTTCTCAGTCCGGCAAGATCGCGTAGTCGAATTCCGGCATCGATGCCGACGAGATCCGATCTGATCGATGCATCGTCGCTGACGAAGTTCTGTTGCGTCGCCCACGACTGCATCTTTGTACGCATCGAAACCGGCGGGCTCGAACAACTACCGAATGTGAGTGCGATTGCAATCGCGATCGGTGCAGAACCAAGCGTCGTGCGCAACATTGCCTCTCGTACCTCTAATCGAAGTCAAGCAGATGGAGATCTCGACGTCCACGTCGGATCAATAGGTATCGACCTGCTATCAACGCATCTGGCGAGAGCACCGACGTGTTTGCGTCAACGCGGCGATTGTTGACATAGGCACCGCCCTGAGCAAGTGTCTGACGCGCGATGTTCTTGGAGTTGACAAGTCCGGATTGGACGAGAACGTCGACCATGTCAATCTTGCCCGCGTCGAGGTCTGACCTCTTGAGCGTGGATGAGGGTGCGCCGTCAAGAGCGAGCAGCAGAGTCTTTGCATCAAGCTCGCAAATCGACTCACCATAGAGCGCCTCTACGGCACGTTCGACGCGAACGCGTTCATCCTCTCCATGCACGAGTTCGACAATCTCACGCGCCAGCTCGCGTTGTGCGACCCGATCCTGGGGACGAATCTTCGTCTGTCGGTCGAGTTCAAGAATCGTATCGTGGGACATGAAGGTGAAAAAACGGAGATAGGTCCCGACAACTTCGTCCTCAAGACGGACAAAGTATTGGTACAACTCGAACGGACTTGTCAGATTCGCGTCAAGATAAAGTGCACCGTCTTCGCTCTTACCGAATTTTGTGCCATCGGATTTGAGCACAAGCGGCGAGGTCAGCGCGAACACGCTTTCCGCTCGCGTCCTGCGGACAAGATCGATGCCCATCGTGATATTGCCCCACTGATCGCTCGCCCCCATCTGCAAGGTGCAGCCGTATTCGTCAAACAGGTGCAGAAAGTCATACGCCTGTATGAGCATGTAACTGAACTCCGTATAGGAGATGCCCTGTTCCTGACGCTCTAGTCGGGAGCGCACCGACTCCTTCGCGACCATTTGATTGACGGTGAAATGCTTGCCCACATCGCGTAGAAAATCGATGAAGGATAGTGACGCGATCCAATCTGCATTGTTCACCAACACCGCGCGACGTTCGCCAGCCTCCTCGGAGAAATCGAGGAATCGTTGGAGTTGGGGGGTAATTCCCGCAAGATTGTGCGCGAGTTGTTCTTGATCGAGCAGGTGGCGCTCCTCGCGCCTTCCACCCGGGTCGCCAATCATCCCGGTCGCGCCCCCGGCCAGGACGATCGGCCGGTGGCCGCCCTCTTGGAATCGTCTCAGATTGCACAGCTGCAAGAGATTGCCCATGTGAAGGGATGTAAAAGAGGGATCAAAGCCGATATAGACCGTCAGGCCGCCCGCATCAAGGGCATCCAGAAGCGAATCGTCACTGATCTGGTGAATGAGTCCGCGAAACCGCAGGTCCTCAGAGAGCGTTGCCATCTCCCTAGCGTGCCACAGGACGACTCCGGGGCGAAATCGTCTCGGGCCTCAACACATACGGTATGCCGAGATCACACATCGACAGCGACGCCGTTTTTGTGCTGGTATTGAGGGATGCCTGAGGGTCAAATCACCCCCTCAGGAGCGTCAGGAGAGGGAGCAGGCAATTTCGTGGATAGCACGAGCGAGCGTGGTCACGTGATTGACATGACGCCTCCGGCTCACGAACCGGCCGCGTCCACGATGACAGACCCACGGAGCTGGCCGGTTCATGAACTCGTCGAAGACCTCCGCACCGCCTTTGTCTCTCGCGCAATCAACGACCGCGAGATCTCCCTCCAGAAACAGAGCAGGGTCTTCTTTCAGGTCTCGGGCGCGGGCCACGAGACGCTGCTCCTCGCCTTGGCGCGCTATCTTCGTGTCGGCTACGACTGGTTCTATCCGTACTATCGCGACCAGGCGTTGATGCTGGGACTCGGCGAGACTCCCGAACAGATCTTCCTCGCCTCCACCGGGTCTGCAGATGATCCCTCTTCCGGTGGCCGCCAGATGCCGTCGCACTGGGGCTTTCCGAACAGTCATGTGATGACGGTGTCGAGCGCAACCGGGAGCCAGTGCATCCCGGCAGTCGGATGCGCGGAGGCAACGACCTATTTCACCCATCATCGCGACATTGCGCCCGAGGACTTCCACGAAGACGAGGTGACGGTCGTCGCGCTGGGCGATGGCGCGTGCTCACAGGGAGAGTTCTGGGAGGCGATCAACGCTGCCTGCATGTTGAGGCTTCCCCTGCTCTTTCTCATCGAGGACAACGGTTGGGCAATCTCGGTCGCCACCGAAGAACAGACTCCGGCGCCGGTCAGCCAACTCGTCTCATCTTGGCCCGATCTCAAGATCATCGAGGTCGACGGATGCGACTACTTCTCATGTCGTTCGGAATTCGAAACGGTGATCGCGCAGCTGCGCGCGGGGAATGGACCATACCTCGTCCATGCGAAGGTGACGCGCCCATACGCACACTCGAGCGCCGATGTACAGACCAAATACCAGACGCCGGACGAGATCGTCACAGAACTCGAGGCTGACCCAATCAAGCGTTTTGCGAAGTCGCTTGTTGACGCGGGGGTTCTCGATGAGGACGGGGTCGCCAGGTTGAAGAAGGCCGCGTTCGACCTCGTTGCGCTCGCTGCCCAGGAGGCGCTTGGCGCCCGCAGACCAGATCCGGCGACGATAACCGACCATGTCGTCAACCTCCCGGCCTTCGAAGAGGATCGCTCCATGCTGCACGGTGGTGGTGAGAATGTCGCGATGGGAGAGGCAATCCGCCGTACGCTCGATGAACAACTCGCGCTTGACGAGCGCATCCGGGTGTTCGGCGAAGACGTCGCCGATGCCAGACCGCGCTATCTCGATATCTTGCCCGGCAAGGGCGGAGTGTTCGGCACGACCTCGGGCCTGCAGCGCAACCACGGCTCTGACCGCGTATTCAACACGCCGCTGAGTGAGGCCAATATCGTCGGGCGCGCCGTGGGGATGGGAATGCGCGGCCTCCGCCCGGTTCCCGAAATTCAGTTCTTTGACTACATCTGGACGGCCATGCAGCAGATCAAGTCCCAGGCGGCAACGGTCCGCTGGCGCTCCAACGGAGCATTCAGCTGTCCGATGGTTCTGCGTGTTCCGATCGGGGGATACCTCACGGGAGGAGCCATCTGGCACTCTCAGTCGGGAGAGTCGATCTTTGCCCACGTCCCCGGCCTGACCATCGTCTTCCCATCACGCGCTCAAGATGCCGCGGGGCTGTTGCGCACGGCGTTGACCTGCGAAGATCCGGTCTTGTTTCTCGAACACAAGCACCTGCTCCGCCAGCGCTACACCGAAGACCCATTTCCTCCGGCAAGCTACATGATTCCCTTTGGCAAAGGCTCAATCGTCCAGAGCGGGACGGATCTGACGATCGTCACCTATGGAGCGATGGTCGAAAAGTCCCGCCGCGCCGCCTCCTCGCTCGCCCTCGAGGGCATCTCGGTGGAGATCATCGACCTTCGGACGATCATCCCGTGGGATCAAGAGCTCGTGATGGACTCCATCGCCCGCACGGGCCGGGCTCTGATCGTGCACGAGGACTCCATCACCTGTGGGTTCGGTGCGGAGATCGCGGCGATCATCAGCGAGAGGGGATTCGAGCTCCTCGACGCTCCCGTCCGCCGAGTTGCAGCGATCGACACCCACGTCGCCTACGAACCGACCCTCGAGCATGCAGTCTTGCCACAGACAGATCAGATCACCGCGGCGGCACGCGAGCTCGCCAAATACTGAACTCCGCGTCGCGTACCCTCGCACAAGATCCATTCGCTTGGGGGGTGTCTCCGCTATAGCGTCATGACAGCGCGCAGTCGCAGGGCGACGGAAAGGCGGTTTCGATGCCGACCGATTTTCGATGAACAAGGTCATTTCCTCGGCAAAAAATGCAGTTGCCGATATCGCGAACGGCTCGTCGATTGCCGTTGGCGGCTTTGGCATGTGTGGAGTACCGACCGTGCTCATCGACGCGCTGACCGAATCGGGAGTTGACGATCTCACGGTTGTCTCGAACAACTGTGGTACTGACGCGTTCGGTCTTGGGATTTTGCTCCGCGAACACCGCATCTCGCGCGTTGTTGCCTCCTATGTCGGAGAAAACGAGGAGTTTGCCAGACAGTACCTTACGGGCGAGATCGAGCTCGAACTCACTCCACAGGGTTCACTCGCCGAGCGCCTGCGCGCGGGGGGCTGTGGAATCCCGGCCTTCTTCACGCTTGCCGGAGTCGGAACGCTGGTTGGAGACGGTGGACTCCCGCTTCGGTACTCCGCGGACGGCAACGTGCTCAAGGCTTCGATGGCCAAGGAGCAGCGCACCTTTTCCGAGAGAACGTACCTCCTCGAGAAATCGATCACCACTGACTTCGCGTTCGTACGCGCTCGCGTCGCTGATGAGATGGGAAACGCTATCTTCCATGCAAGCGCACGAAACTTCAACCCGCTGTGCGCTATGGCCGCCCGAACGACAATCGTCGAGGCCGAGCAGATCGTGCCGCCGGGCGAGCTCGATCCCGATCTGATCCACCTACCCGGAATCTTTGTCCAACGCGTCGTCGCCGTCCCGGAGGGAACCGAAAAGCCGATCGAGAAACTCACCCTCACCCGGTCCGCCAAAGATATCCGCTCGTGACCATGTCGCGCGAGGAGATCGCGAAACGCTGTGCTCGAGAGCTCCGTGACGGAGAATATGTCAATCTCGGCATCGGGCTTCCCACCCTCATTCCGAACCATGTCAGCCCGGACATCACCGTGATGCTCCAGGCCGAAAATGGAGTACTTGGCGTCGGTCCTTACCCCGTTGAGGGCGAACAGGATCCCGACCTGATCAATGCGGGCAAGGAGACGGTCACGCTCCGTCACGGTGGCGCGTTCTTTGACTCGTCGCTCTCGTTCGGAATGATCCGGGGCGGCCATATCGACTGCGCAGTGCTCGGGGCGATGGAGGTGAGCGAGCACGGCGACCTCGCGAACTGGGTGATACCGAACAAGATGGTCAAGGGCATGGGCGGGGCGATGGATCTCGTGCATGGCGCGAAACGGGTCATCATCACCATGGAACACGCGACCAGATCAGGGGACTACAAGATCGTCAACGAGTGCTCCCTCCCACTCACCGGACGGAACGTCGTCGACCTCATCATCACCGATCTCGCCGTGATCCGCGTGACTCCTGCAGGTCTCGTTCTTGAAGAGACCGCGCCCGGAATAACGGTCGAGGAGATTCAAAGACTCACAGAGCCCGTACTGATCATCTCCGAGGCGCTGCGCGTCATCGATCTGTCTCCCAACTGACTCGAGCACCACGCAAACGAACGGCCCGGCGAGATGAGCTGATCACAGGACCGATGTTGCTGCCTCGATCGATGCCCGCGCGAGTTCTCGATGAACCTCGACGTTCTCGTCGCGATCCGTCGCGACGATGACGATGCTGATTCCCGAAACCAATGCACTGCGCTCAAGCGCGCCAGATAGCGCTCCGGGATCTTCGATGCTTTGTACATGACAGCCAAGCGCCCGCGCGACCTGTGCAATCGAACTGCCCTGGGGGGTGCCGAATCCACGCTCGAAGGTCGCTGGTTCGACAGCCGACGGATAGTCGAGAAAGGAAAAGATCCCGCCCCCTTGATTGTCGATGACGACGAAGGTCGCCGACGGAACCTCCTCGTTGCGCCCCCAGACCAATCCTGAGAGGTCATGGAGGAATGCGAGATCGCCGACAAACCCTACGGTGCGCCCCGAGGATGTCTTTGCGGCTCCGAGGACGCTCGAGACGACACCGTCGATGCCATTCGCCCCACGGTTTGCGAGCACACGCGGAGCGCCCGTTTGAGGACCAGCGAACCACTCGATGTCTCGGACCGGCATCGATGACGAACAGAACAACGTATCTGAGGCATTTAATGCGCGAAACAGCGCCCTCGCAACCGCCGGCTCGCTCCGAGGCATCCGTTCGAGCGCCTTTTCGATCTCGCGGTCAACTGCGTCATCACAACGCCTCCATTTTTCGAGCCACTCGGAGGGAGCATCATCGCTCCGTGCGTCCGAGGCAAGCAGGGAGCGAAACAGTCTGCCCGGCGCGACCGTAGCGAAGATCGCTCCGACGCGTTCAGGATCGGCAAAACCGCCGGTCTGATCGACAAAGACATGAATCACGCTTTCGTCTGACCAGCGTTCGTTCCATCCCATCAGTGTCTTCGAGGCGTGTGGAGTTCCAACGTGAACGATGAGTTCGGGGCGGAGTGCTTCGGTGACTCCAGGGGAGCGGAGAAACTGGTCTGCATGGCCGATGAGTACGCGATTTGGCGTCCGCCGAATCGCACGCGCATCACCAATGATCGGCCAGGCGCGTCGTTCGGCATATTCAACGATCGGTGCGGGATCGGCAAGTTGCGCTCCACCGACAATAAGGACCCCGCGTTGTTTGGAATCAAACAGGTCAACGATGCGCTGTGGAGGTGGAGTGATGCTTTCGTCATCGCGGATCACCTCATGCCAGGGCGCTCCGTCCGGACGTCCCTCGGGAACCGATTCCACCGTGCCGACGATAGGTTCCCGAAAGGCGATATT
>DATKRV010000030.1:0-20114 GCA_035532075.1 Acidimicrobiales bacterium
GCGCAGCCGCAGACGATCACCGATGCGCCGACAAATTGTCAAAGCACGAGTGCCTAGCGAAACGCGCCCCGGAAAGACCATGCGACCTTCAATCGGTGATGCTGACCAGGCGGTGGCCGTTGATTCCAGAACATCAAGTCAACGAAGATCAATCGGTGCATCGAGGCTAAGTAGCCATGTGCGCGCAGATAGGGCCTTCGGGCGCTCATCCCGATTCCAGGAATAATCGGGCACCGCGGTAATCGATGACGACCGCTCCGTCGCGAGACAAGACGTCCGAACCGATCACACCATCTACGTTCAAACCGGATGCTGGGATACTCGCGATCAGCTGCGGTTCGAGCGGGGCCGAGCTGAGCGCCCAGCGACCGCTTTGTACTTCGGTCAGGCTCACCGGGCACCCGATCGTTGTTGAGAGGGTGATCCGCTGATCAGTTGTCACGAGATGAAGTGAGCGCGCGAGTAGCGGTGACACCATGGAGATTTCCGCGCCGGTGTCAACGATGAAGAGCTGCGGCGCGGCGCGGTCAAATCTGATCGACGCGTATACCCCAACTGCGCCCTTTCGGGTCAGGACCGTGAGCGAGGCATCGACGCGCACCCCCTTGAGTAACTGCACCGGAATCAATGCGCGCCCTTGGACGGCACTGTTGTTCGTCGGAGACACGCTTTCGGGGTCGCCCAAGCTCATCGTCTGTGTTCGGTAGTCGATACGGACAGCACCGAACCTGCTGAGCACGTCCGAGCCGATCACTCCGTCCAAGGGCTGACTCGCGTTGAGATTAGGCATCGCAGTGCTGAGGACTGCCTGTGGCCTCAGGGTGAGGTTGCCCATTGACCACCTTGATACTTGCTCGGGAACGACCGTCGCGCTGCAGCCGATGCCTGCAGCCAGCTCGGGCATGCCGACTTGGTGCAGGTCGAAACGATGTGAGAGCTGGGTGTCAACGACCGAGAGGGCGGAGCCCGAGTCGACAACAAAGGGGAACGGTCCAACTCCGTCGATGCACACGTTGGCGAGTACGACCGCGCCCTTGCCGAGATGGACAATCCTGATCGGCAGGACTAAAGGTCTGCCAACAACAAGTTGCGAGCGGGTACATCCTGCGAACTCGATCGATCGAGGCGCCTCGACAGGCCTTGACACCGTAGTGATCAGACTCGTGGTCGCAAACGAGCTCCCGCCGGCGGTGGCAGGAACAATTGCGAAGACGGCCGACGCGAGCAGGATTGAACGCAGCACGATAAGAGTCTGCCCGATGAAGGGCACGAAAGTTTCGATTGCGTCAAGGCTCCGCCGGGAATTCGCTGACGGCGTACAGATGAGAGGTTGCGCGTGTAAGCCCTCTCGATCACCCGTTCTGCGTCGGGTCGGGCGTTTACACTGTGAACAATGCATCCCTGCTTGCTGGCACGTCGCAAGAAAACGCCGTCGCTCTTTCGACTCGTAGTCGCCGGGTTGCTTCTCGGTGGTCTGCTAGCTGGATGTGGGAACGCTTCAGCCGCTGGCCCCCAAGTGACAGTGCAGTCTTTCGTGACGAGTTGGACACAGCACGATTGGAAGGCAATGAGTCGTCTCGTCTACCGAGCGCCGGCAGACTTTGCAACGCTCAACGCGAGCGCACTCTCAGATCTCGGCGTGTCGAAGGCGGACTACGTTGCCGGTTCGGTCAACGAAGAGGGTGGCTTGGCAACCGCTCGAGTGACCGAGCATCTCCAAATCGCTGGCATCGGGCCATTGACGATACACACGGCCGTGCATCTGAAAGAGCGCTCCGGCCGATGGCTGGTGCAATGGTCTCCAGCAACGATCGACCCGGCACTGACCAACGGCGGCTCCTTTGCCCTCACGACGACATGGGCGCCACGCGCGCCAATTCTCGGTGCGGGTGGAGCGCCGCTCACTAGGCAAGCCCCAATGGTGATCATCGGTATCGAGGGCAGTTACGTTAAGGACCCGACATCACTCAGCACGGCACTCATAAACGCTGGCGCGTCAAGCCAAGCGGTAAGCGTGGCGTTGAGCGCGGCGAAGTTGAACCCCACCTACTTCGAGTCCGTCTATACCATCACGATGGCCCGGTATCTCCAGCTCAAGCCAACGCTCTATCCCATCCCAGGCACTGTTTTCCAGACCATCTCCGCACGCACAGCCATCACGCCCGGACTGGAGACGAACCTCGTCGGCAGCGTCGGACCGATCACCGCGCAGGAGCTGCGCGAACTCGGTGCGCCATATGACGCGAACAGCATTGTCGGCCAGACCGGCCTCGAGCAGGTCTACCAGAGTCAGCTTGCCGGCAAGCCCGGCGCGACGGTCACCGTTGTTGGATCGAATGGCGCGACGGTCGCGACGCTCGCGACCTTTGCTCCCAATCCCGGCAAGACCCTGAAAACGAGCATCGACCCGATCGTCGAAAAAGCGGCAGGGGCGGCTCTTGCGGGGGAGTCGAAGAATGCCGCTCTTGTCGCCGTACGCGCGTCGACCGGACAGGTACTTGCCTCGGTCAGTAATCCGAGCTTGGACGCATTCGACGGAGCGTTTCCCCCGGGGTCGACGTTTAAAACGATTACGAGTACCGCGCTCATCGACGCGGGTCTTTCACCGTCGTCATCGGCTAGCTGTCCGACCTCGATCACCGTCGGCGGCGAGATCTTCCACAACGCCGGGGGCGAGTTACCGGTCAAAAACCTCGCTCAGGCCTTCACCGAGTCCTGTAACACCGCCTTCATCGGCCTTACGACCTCCCACCTCAATCTTTCGAGCCTGCCTACCGCCGCGACGCTCTACAAAATCGGAGAGACGCCCGCAATGGGCCTTCCGGCGTTCGGTGGAGCAGTCCCGACACCGACCAACGAAGCAGACCTCGCCGCGACGGCAATTGGGCAGGCCCAAGTACTCGTCTCCCCCTTGGACATGGCGATGGTGGCGGCAGCGATCGAGACGGGGACAGCCCGCGAGCCGCGGCTCGTCGTCGGTGCGCCGGATGATCACGCCCCAACACACTCCTTCAACAAGGGACTTGTTGAGGATTTGCACGAGATGATGGCCGATGTCGTTGCCAGTGGAACCGCCGCGAACCAGGGGCTTCCAGCCGGTACCTACGCGAAGACGGGAACGGCCGAATATGGAACGGGCAATACACTACCGACCGACGCGTGGCTTATCGGATTTAACGGCAACATCGCGTTCGCGGCGCTCGTGATCGACGGGGGTAATGGTGGCCCGACATGCGGCCCGATCGTTGCTAAGTTCCTCGATGCCCTTGGTCGGTCAAAGTGAGCTCCTTGTGATGCGCCGACTCCTTGCTTGCACCGGCCAGACCCCACACCTTTCCGACGATCCATGCCGCGGCACTCCATGATCCGGAACGACCTGCAATGAATCCCTGCGCATTCCCACCAGCTATTTCTGATCTTCTACGGTCACTAGTGAAGCCAAATTGACGCCTGCAAAGCCATCTACCCCAGTTCGGTTCTGGGCGCCGCCTCCAGCAGTTTTCGTTGTATAGTAGCAGGTCAGTGGCCATATTTGGTTTGTCCTTGAGAGACCGGCAGTGACCTCCAGAACCTCTCAAAACCCCCTGTTTCCAGCCCCGCGACTCCCAGCGTGAGCCTCGCGGCTCATCAGAGGAGATTGAACTGGCAACTACCGCGTCCGTTATGACGATCCATTCGGACGAAGACGTTCCGAGACCTTCACCCGAATGGCGACGCCGAGCGGTTCTTGCGCGAGACACGCGTCGCGATCGACAACGCGCACTCGCTCGACCTGAACGGCGAGAAGATCACTCTCGCGGGGTGGGCAGAGGATTTCATGTCGCTCGCGCGTCGTCTCTCGCCAACAACACAGCAGACCTATCGCCGCGACCTCAAAAACTACATACTCCCCCGCTTTGATGCGTACACGATCGGAAAGCTCCCAAACGACGAGATCGAGAGCTGATTGATAGATGAGGTCAAATCGGGAACTGCGCCAAGCTCAGTGCACCGTCACTACCGGACGCTTCGCCGCCTGCTCCAGGTCACGATCGAAAAGAAAAAGCTCCTCGCGAACCCGTGTGATCGAGTCACGCCACCGCGCGTTCCAAGAGGTGAGATGGTCTTTCTCTCCTGGAATGAGGCGGTCAATCTCGCCGGGGCGCTCAATGAGCGATATCGCGCGCTGATCTACCTCGCGATCGACTCCGGCATGCGCTGGGTGGAGCCGATTGGACTGCGACACGCGAACGTCGATGTCCAACGCCAAAAGGTCCGTATCACCGAACAGCTCATCCGCATGGGTGCCGGTGAGTGGCTGCGAAAGGAACCAAAGACCTCTGGCTCTGTTCGATCGGTGACGATATCGGAATTTACCGAGACGGTTCTCGCCGACCACCTCTCACACTTCGCTGGCCGAGAGTCAGAAGGCCTCGTTTTCGCGAACCGGGCTGGCCATCCGCTCATCTCGTCGAGCTTTTTGATTCATCACGTTAAGCCGGCGCGAGATTCACTCAAGCTGACGTGTCGCTTCGATGATTTGCGCTACACAAGAGTTGCTCTTGCAATCGCGTCCGGCACACACCCCAAGGCGATCCAGGCCCGAATGAGACACTCCTCGATCAACGTCACCCTTGATCGCTACGGACACCTCTTCCCGGAGCTTGACGAAGCAAAAGCGGTCTCATTCGGCGAGAAGTTCTTCGCAGAGCACGCGAGTCGTTCGAACAATATCGTTCATGTGACATTTGGCAACACGGATACGTCGTCCACATCGGCAGACCACTATGTGGGTGGCTCAACTCGATCACGGAGCCAGTCCGAGGTCTGTGGTTCGTCTGATTCGCCAGCGCCTACCGCGAGAACGAGGCGCTCGGCCTCATCAGAAGATAGATAATCCGACCAAGTCCACAAGTTGATCTGGAGGCCGTGCTACCGCTTGATTCCATCGAGTAATTCGTGGTTCCGCGCGAGACGGACGACGAGCACACCGGCCTTGTCGCAAAAATCGGGGTGGAACTCCTCGCCGCCAAAACTCGCGTTCGGAGCATGAAGGACTGAGTCCGCAAGATCTACCTTCACACTCGCCATGACCGTTTTGATGTCGCGTCCAGTGACTCGCCCCGATGTGCCGGTCGGTGGCAGTCGCGAATACACAATGTGAGCGCCGAGAATCGCGCAGCATCACAGCGCGTACACCGCAGACGGAACTGGATTGCACTTGGTGTCGCATAGTGTGCAATCAATTAAGGCGCCGAGGGTGCCCGTAACCGCCGGGATTGCTCTTTTCATCGCGGCAATTCACATCGGCACAGGTTCGGGTATTTCTGGCGTCGGTGACGGCTGCGGAAGCGTCGGCTCTTCTGGGATTGTCATGCTCCAGACCGTAGCTTCGTAGGTGACCCAGACCGGATCAATTGCGTGGATCGGTTGAATCCGCCCTTCCTTTCAATCTGAAAATCCTCCATCTCTCTCGGCTGAAGACCCAGATCATCGGTTTGTGAGGGCCAGTTATGCCAGTCGATAGGGGGGCCACCAGCCGAAGCCAACACGACCATCGATCGTCGCCATCTGACGACCGAGCGGTCTGTCTTTCCCCGCCACGTCACACGATCTGTCGCAGTGGGTGACCTTCGATGTCGGTGCGCCGACGTACTCTGAGCGGTTTCTGAGCCATGTCGCGAGCTTCACGGCTCACCGTGGCAACGTGGTAGATACGCGCCTCAAACGATGGCGGTCACGGGACTAGCTGGCATTACGAGCGGTCACAACTTGAAAGGCAAGTGGGAACCGACTCAGGCTGGACGAGAGACGAAACTTGGACATATGACTCGCGACAGCACGGCGAGCCTCGTCCATGCGTTCTGTTGGTACACCCATGAAAATCAACTGATCATCGTCTACAACAGCATCCTCTGGGACATCGACCAACAGCTGCTCGGTATCGATCGAGATATCAACGAATCCTGCCTCTTCGAGAACGGCCCTGACACGACCTACATCGCAGAGAGAAAAGGGGCCGGTCGGACTCTTTCCTGGTTCTGGGGTAGGTGGCGGGGGCATGATGCTCCCAAGTACTCCGGCGAAAAACCATGGGTTCTTCTCAGCCGCCTGCCAGCACGCGAATCCCAATCGTCCCCCTCCCGCGATGTGCGCGCGAATGTTGGCGAAGGCCCTTACGGGTTCATCAAAAAACATCACACCAAATTGACTCATTGCTACGTCAAATGGTGCCCCCTCGATACGGTCGGTCTGCACATCTACGACCTGAAAAGAAACGTTCTTTACTCCAGCTTCAAGGACACGGCCACGCGCCAGACCGACAAGAGGTGCGGAGATGTCTGCACCAACCACCGTTCCCTCCCCGCCGACGAGCTCCGCGGCCCTCATCGCGGCCAATCCGCCTCCACTGCCGAGATCAACAACGTGTTCGCCGGGCTCAAGAGCGAGGGCCTCGACTAACACCGGGGTAATAGGGCTTGTAAATCGCTCCCGTTTTGGCCAGGATTTGGCCCAACTCGTATTGTTCCACCTCTGACGCTCCGCGTAATTTGTCGCCATCGGTCCATCATGTCACCAACGGATATCGCCGAGCCATTGAAAACGTGGGTCAGGCGAACGTTGCGGGTCGCGGGACTAGTTTCAAGGGGGCGGGCATGGGAAGTTTGCTTGACATACCGCGCCATCTGATTGGTGTGCCTCGCTGCCCAGTGACCGTCGATCGCAACGCACACAGATGAGATGATCGGTCGAGCCGGTCAAAGCGTCTTGACGAAAGGTCGCAACGTCTCTTCAAAGAACTCAACTCGCGGTGGACCAGCCACACCGGCTCGTTGCATAGCGGCGTGAACCTCAGCGTTATCCATGAACGCCTGCGCCTCGCCCATGGTGTTGAACCGGTGGAGGACCATCACGTTGTTCGGGTCGTCCTTCGCGCGGTGGACGCTTTTCTCGGTGGCCCCACCGCTCTTTTCGAGAGGCTCCGCCTCGTCGTAAACCTTTTGCCACGCGTCGTAGTCGTTCACACGATGCAGCGCCACTAATAAGGCCATAGCGGCCATCTCTCTCCTTGGCGTTTCAATAGAACACTACGCTCCGCTCGGTTCATTCCAGATAACGGAGACCGGCTCACCATGGAGCCCACGTGCTCACCTTGAAGAGGTGGCAGAACACGAATCTTTGCCGTGCCTTGTACAAGCGTGCTACTTCGTGCCGGAAATCCGCGCCTTGCATGAAATGTTCGCAGACCGAAACTACCCGACCTTGCCGTACTTGGAGGTCCGACCATCCGCACTTGATTCGCGGCTTCGTCGGGCCCGCCAACACGCGCAAGTACCGTCGATCTCTCGGAGCAGCCCGCCTGAGACGGACAATATTCGGTCGCCGTGTTCTGTTCACGAGCGTCCGCGACCGGGACTCTCAGGACGCACCGCCTTTGCTGAGGAGGCCCCCTCATGGACCTCCTCGTATCAGTGTCGAACTCTTCAGGGTGTGCGGGACCTCGCGCCTTCCGTTCCCATTAGGGTCGATCCGTGTGTTTCTCTCCGCAGGCAGACTTGGTCGGCGGTGCCTTCGTGAGCGGCTTGGGCATCGATGCGCTTCGTCATCTCCGCAGTCGCCGAAACTTCCTCCCGCTTGCGTCTCTTCCACTCGTTCTCGGTGTTCACCAAATGATCGAGTCATTGATCTGGTGGGGCCTTGAGGGTGATGTCTCTCACGGAGTTGAGCACGTGGCACTGTGGGCATATCTGATCATCGCGTTTGTGCTGCTTCCGATCTTCATTCCCTTTGCCATAATGTGCATTGAACCGGCGTTCCACCGCCGTATGGCGATGCTCCTCTTCGCTGCATTCGGAGTCGGCGTCGCCGGTGTGTTGCTCGCGGCGCTCATCCGTGCTCCGTTCAGCGTTGGCATACGCCCCCATCACCTCGACTACTTCATCAACCAGCGCCATGGACTCATCATCGTCGGCTTCTACGTCGTTGCCATTTGCGGAGCCCTGTTATGTTCGGGCGATCGACACGTCCTCCTCTTCGGTCTCGTCAACGTTGTAGCGGTCGCGCTGATCGCGTGGCTGATCGCGGACGGGTTCGCCTCGGTTTGGTGCGGGTGGGCCACAGTTTCAAGTGGAGCGATCGCTTTGTACATGCGATTCGCGAAGCCGCATCGAGCGCATCCGTATCTCCTCGCACAATGAGTGCGTTGTGTGGCACTTTTCCTACCTGCAATTTTGGCCAAAAATGGCTTCTCAACTGGATAAATCCATAAACATGGGCGTTCACAACTGGCGAATCACCAACTGGCTCGGTTACTGATAGACGCCGCGACGATGGCCAATGGTTACAACCACGATCACCAAAACTCCGTTATCGATGGTGTAAATGATTCGGTCGTCGCCAACTCTGAGTCGGTAACCGTCACGCCCCCGCAGCGGCCGCGAGGCAGGAGGCCGCGGATCCTGGACGAGCAGTGCGATTGCCCCTTGAATTCGAGGTTGCATCGAGCGATCAATCTTGCGGAGTTCTCGAAGTGCCGCCGGCCGAAATTCAATGCGATAAGCGTTCACGACCAGCCAAGGTCTATCTTCACCTGCTCCCAAGGGATATTGTCTCCAACTTCAGCAAGGGCGGCATCAAACGCGGCCACGTCCTGAGACTCCTCGAGTGCTTCGAGCATTTCGTCGTAGCGATCTGGGCTCACCATGATCGCTGCCCGTCGTCCATAATGCTCAAGCTCAACCGGCTCGGACTGCGACATCTCCACGACCTCGGAGAGCTTTGCACGTGCCTTGCTGACAGATATTTTGACCACGGTCATATTGTACAATACCTGATTCTATTATGTACAATATTGCTGTCGATGGGCCGACCCCGCCGTTCTCCGACTGGCGTCTTCGTCCCTGACGCACTCGCGACGTCTGAGCCGTGCATATCCGTCTGGGCTCCTTGCGTTTTAGTGCGAGCCAAGATTCGGCACTCACAATCTGTATTCGCGACTGCCCGGTACGGCTGCACTTCGGGAATACCGCTTCACGCCTGAGAACCCGCTCGGAAACCAGCAGTCCGGTCAGGCGGGCGTGGTCCGAACCACTCGAGCGGCCCAGGCACGCCTATCAACCGTCAGGCAGGTCCGGTAAAATGTCACGCATGGCCTCTCCGAGAGAGCTCGCTGACCGCTTCCACTCGGACTGGCTTGAAGTACACCCGTTCGACGCCGCCAACTACGGCATCCCCGGTTACGACGACCGAGTACCCGACGCGAGCGAGGCTGGGGAGGCCGCTTGGCGCGATCGTGTCGTAGAGCTGCTTGGAGAAGCGAATGCCATCGACACCTCGAAATTGAGCGAGGCGGACAGGACCACGCTCGGCTGCCTTGTCATCGAGGTCGAGCAAGAGATCGCCATGGTCGACTCGAAGTCTGTCGAGCACACCGTCACGCCCATGCCGTTCAGCGGCCCCGCATGGCTGCTCGCCGTCGTGGCGAGAAGCGTCATTGCGGACTCCAAGGCGGCCGGCGATTACCTGGAGCGACTGCAAAAGAGTGGCCGTTGGATCGACCAAGTCTCCGAACGTCTGCGCACGGGGGCACAAAAGGGACGGCTCCCCGTCGCTCCACTCGTGGAGCAGACGATCGCCTGGGCCGTATCAGCCCTCTCGGCCGACGTGCCGGCTGCGCTCACAGCGCCGATACCTCCCGAAGACTGGGACGGGGCCCCGCAGTGGCGCCAAGAGAGGGACAGAATCGGGCGCGACGTCGTGAAGCCCGCGATCGGTCGTTGGGTCGACCTGTTGAGAGAGATCCTCCCGAGCGCCCGCAGCGCGAGCGAGCCGGGACTCACCTACCTCCCAGGGGGCGAAGCCGACTACGCACGTGCGATCTGGTCGCACACGACGCTCCCGCTCACGGCCATACAACTCCACCAGACCGGACTCGACCAGATCGCCGAGCTCGAGGCGCGAGTGATCGAGCTCGGAGGAGAGATCGGTCTATCGAGTCTCGCCGAGGTGCATGAGGCGCTCCGGGCCTCATGCACAAAGCAAAGTGCCGCCGAGGCGATCGAGGCAGCCTCCTCCGCCATCCGCCGGGCGGAGGCTCGCGCGAAGGAAGTCTTTCCGGAGCCTCTCCCACCTGCTTGCGCCGTGACCCCAATGCCACAGATTGTCGCGTCGAGCGGAATGGCGCCGCACTACACGCCGCCCCGGCTCGATGGATCTCGCCCAGGCACCTTCTGGTTCAACACCGAGCGCCCAACGGCCGGCACAGGCTGGGACCTTGAAGCGGTCGCCTTTCATGAGGCGGTGCCCGGTCACCACCTCCAGCTCTCGCGCGTCCAACTGCTCACCGACCTGCCCGCCCTGCAGCGCCAGCGCTCGGTAACAGTGTTTTCCGAAGGATGGGGGCTCTATGCCGAGCAGCTTGCCGGAGAGATCGGCCTCTACAGCGGAACTGAGGGCGCCCTCGGAGCACTGGCGGCCTCCCTCATGCGGGCGGCTCGGCTTGTCATCGACACGGGGCTGCACGCCCTCGGCTGGAGCCGCCAGGAGGCAGTCGACTTCTACGTCGCCCACGTGCCGATGCCAGTCGACTTCCTCGCCAACGAGGTCGACCGGTACATCATTTGGCCGGGCCAGGCGCTCGCGTACCTGACCGGCAAACTCGAGATCCTCCGGCTGCGCGACGAGGCGCGCCGTGCCTTGGGTGGTGAGTTTGCGCTTCCGGACTTCCACGGCGCCCTGCTCGACAGCGGCTCGTTGCCGATGCCAGTGCTCGAGGAGAAGATCCGCTTTTGGATCGCGAGCAGCGAACGTAAGCCGTAACCCTGGCCGCGGGCGCTATGCCGAAAGAAAGCAGCATCAGTGCGCAACTGCCGCGGCCCTGAGTAACCCACCGCGCCAAAGTGATAACGCACGGTTGACACATGACGTGTTCCCGACCGCCGGTTGATGGATCGTCACAAGGGGACAACGGCGGCGGCTTCAATCTCTACGAGCAGAACAGAATCAATGAGCGCGCTCACCTCGACCATGGTGCTGGCTGGTTGCATATCGGCAAAGTATTCACCATGTACTCGACTTGCCTCCTCCCATCGGCTTATGTCCGTCACGAAGAATCCGAGTACGGACGACCTCTTCCAAGCCGTAGCCAAGCTGTGCGAGCGCATCGGTGATACGCCGAATCACTTCACGGGTTTGCTTGCCGATGTCTTCGCCACCAACGGCACCACCATCAAAGAGCGCGACGGTCGTGCCTGCCACTGCAGTCCAGTGCCCGACTCGCACTGCGCGCGAGTAGCCGGCTATGGGTCTCCACGGTGTACCAGGCGGGACACGCGCCTTATCGTGCATTGGGTAAGTATCGCCGCGAAAATTCCCGTGAGCCGCAGGGTGTCCTCCAACCCAGTACCGTGGCGCGCAGAAAGTTCCACTTTCGGGTCGTGAATGCGCACCGCGGCCGCGCCATAGTCGGCGGTAGGTAGCACGCCGCCCACGCCCAGAATGTTCAAGATCGACCTCTTACGGTGAGTACTTCAACATTGCTGGGGCGCGGCACACCCAGTCCCAGGTCTCAACCCGACCTGGAGGTAATTCATGACCACCACAAATTCATCAACCACCCTCGTGCTCGCGGCGCCAATGTTCCGCGAGGCCGAGCCTCTCGCCCTGGCCAGATATTTAGCCGGTTACAGCGGGTTGACTCGTGAGGCATATTCACTCGACCTGCGCCAGTTTGTCGCCTGGTGCGAACCGCACAGCATCCATCTTTTCCAAGCGCGCCGCGCCGACATCGAATGTTTCGGCCGCGACCTCGAAACTCGCGGCCGAGCACGAGCCACGGTCTCGCGACGACTATGCACCGTCGCTGGGTTCTACCGCTATGCCATGGAGGAGGAGCTACTCGACCACTCTCCGGCCGTGCATGTCCGCCGTCCCCGACTTGATTATGAGTCGCATGCAACTGGGCTTGATCGAAACGAAGTCGGAGCGCTCCTTGTGGCTGCGGGGCTCGGACCCTCCGCTGAGCACGCACTTATCTCGTTGCTGGCGTTAAACGGACTGCGAGTCTTCGAAGCGACCGGTTCAAACATTGAAGCGCTTGGTCTTGAGCGGGGACATCGAACACTCACCAACTTGCGCAAGGCCGCGAAGGTCGTGACGATTCCACTTGCTCCTCGAACCGCTCGCGCCGTCGATCTTGCGATCGGAGAACGCTGCGAAGGAGCGATCTTTCTCAGCGCCGACGGTGGTCGCCTTGATCGGCACGGTGCGGGGCGAATCGTTCGACGAGTCGCGCGGCGCGCGGGGATCACAAAGCCTGTTGGTCCACACACACTCCGGCACGCGTTCATCACCGCGGCACTTGATGCGGGCGTTCCGCTACGTAATGTCCAGGAGGCCGCGTCGCACGCTGACCCGCGAACCACGATGCGCTACGACCGCGCCCGGGTGTCGCTCGATCGTCACGCCACGTACATCGTGTCCGCGTTCGTTGCGGGAGCTGCGCGTTGAAGAATCTAAACGAGATCCGGAATCGGTGATCCGTTCGAAAGAGACGACCGAGTGGTCCCTGCATAGATAGTGACCACTCGGTCGACGCCGGGTCAGGCTTACGGCGCAAAACGCTGAAGTAATCGTTGAAGGTATCCGCACCGGTTCGGAACGCGTTGCCGTCGATCTGTACTCTCGCCGGTCGCACGAGTCACGATATTCGGTGTGCCGTTCTGAATCCACACGGGTCGTCTCAACTGGCGGGTCGAGTCACGCGTGTACCAGCACTTTGGGTGATACCTCGCCGTTGCCAGCCCCCCTCTTCCGCCAACGGAGATGTCGGTAGTCGCAATAAGCGATGCAACACCTTTGTAGAGTTCAGGTGTGACCAAGGTGGAGGAACCAAGAATCGGGCTGTGCAGTTTTTCACAACCAAGTCGGACCTCTCACCTACGAGGACTTGTCCTCAAATTTGGCGACTTCAAGGGGTAAGCGCAGCGGGGTCCTTCCATCACAAACTTCGCTGTTCGCACTCGTTCCGGGGCGCATCGAGAAGTCGGGGGTGAGCATCATCATGGGTCTGGGTCTCATTGTTGAGGTTGATTCGTCAAATGACATTTCAACACGGAACCCAGCCCACCTAACGGGGCCAACCGAACTCCTCAACTCAGGGTCGTAAACACAACTTTTCAACATATCTCGCTCGAAACGCGCGATGGGATCGCCAAACAGGGCGCTGAACCGCGAGGACAATCACCATGGCGCGGCGGTTCGCCAACTCCTCTTGAATCATTTAGCACTACGAACTTGCAAGAACGGACCAAACATTCAGCAATAACTGCATCGCGCGAGAATGCCGAATGAATATGACTGGCCCTACTCTCAACTCCTAGCTATCGGGGCTTCTCGAAACGAGTGAGAGATCTCGACCGTGAAGTGACTCATCTGCGCCCTCAGAGAACTCCGTCTCCCGTTTCAAGACAGTAGCTACCGGAAACACTCGAAATTCTCCTGCCAGACGAGGAGCAGATATGGATCCTTGGTCTCTCAACGCGGTTGCCGCGGCAAGAAGTCGCTTTCGGACCGTCACGATTCCGAGGTCGCTTGATCCAAGATGCTCTCGTGTCCGATCAATAATCGGCAACGCTCCCTGCACGGCCACGTCCTGAACAGGGATGCTCTTGATCCCGGAATAAGTGTAGAGACTTTGCACCGTACGATCTATGAGGTAATCATTCTGCTTATTCGCCACCAGTCGAAACGAGCCCGGCTCAGTCTCTGAAAACAGGACCCCACCCTGTTTGCATTGGTATAACTCGAACTCGCTCAGAGGGCGCTCCGGGTGCCAACGGATACGGAAAAAAACATTATGTTCATCATCGATAGGAATCCGCATATTGCAAATGATCGCGTGGTGAGGTTCTTCAGGAATGAGCGAGTACGCGGGTAACAACCATTGTGTGATTCGCCAATACCACGAGTCGTCTTCGGCTGGCCGACGAGCTCCGATCAGAACACCAGTGTTCGTATCTTTGCAAAAGAATCTCGGGTTACCACTCTTCATGAGGTACTTCTCGTACTTATAACCCTTCCGATTTAGATGCGCTCCCTCGATCACATCGGACCCCAATGCACTGTGCAAAAAGGAACCGTGACTCGAATCGATATCTCCTTCCATGTTCTGGAGATAGTTTGCGTCGACGATGTATTTCGCAATGAAGCGATGACTTTCCGGCACCAGCGCCCAGTCGAAATCGGGCAATGGAGGTGGCACCGCGTCTGGACCCATGTACGTCCAGATCACCCCACCACGGCGTGCCAAAGGATAGGCCTTGAGACGAACGTGCTCTTTGAACCGGCTATCAGGTGGCTCGTTCGGTTGATCAATACATTGACCATTAGCTGCAAACTTCCACCCATGATAAATACAGCGAAGCCCCCCCTCTTCACACCGACCAAGGAAGAGCGGTGCTGATCGATGTGCACAAAGAGCATCAATGAGCCCCATCTCCCCGCTGGGCTCCCAGAATGCCACGAGGTCTTCACCGAGGAGGCGGACTTGAACTGGCGGGCACCCAGGTATTGCAAGTTCAGACTCAAGTAGCACGGGTAGCCAGAAGGAGCGAAACAAGTTGCCCATGAGCGTTCCGGGGTCTGTCTTAGTCAATTCATCGTTCGTGTGCTGGTCCACAAGATCTCCTTAGAAAATGATCACTCGAAACAGAACCCTCGGAATACTCGACATGTCACCATAACTGCGTCACGTTTCCTCACGCGGCGGAACTTCCGATACGTCCACGTATCTGCTCGATTAATCCCACCGGAAGGGCCTGGACGTCTAGTTCAAGATATGGCAGGAGTTCCACCAGATCTGCCTCCAAAAGAGCAGCACGCACGCTTGTATCCATAAGAGGACTCCCACTCGGCGTCCATCCGCGGCGCGCGGCCAATTCTGCCAGTGAGATAAGCCGCTCGCGCTCTGTGCGTCCTATGAGTTCATCCATATCTTCGCCCACCACGGAGAGTTCGGGTAACTCTTCAATCGTTGCCACCCGAACCCATTCGTGGTCATGCTCTTGAGCCTCAACGACGATCGTGAGTGGGATTCGAAATAACTCATCAAGTGTCATCAAATGAATCCCTTCATCAATGCTGCTAGGGCAAACAACCGTGGTCCGTTGTCGCTACTTCTTCTTTTGTCCATCGGTATACACGAAGTCAAACGACTGTTTCGCAGCACTACGTCGCATAACAGCCATGTTATCCACGGAATAACTGACGGGAACTCGGTTGCCGACGTGCCTTCCTTTTGACGAGCTCCACGGTGATGATCAGCGTGATCGCGAGCTCCAACGAAGCGAGCCGGTGGGCGACAAAACGGTCAGTTGATCTCCGAAGCTGACCAAAGTTCGATAGCCATGAGTTCGTCCGTTCTATCGGCCAACGAAGGCCAAGTGGAAGCACTTTCTTCACGAGCTTGATCTCGCCCCGACGCAGCGTCTTTGCACACACCAGGTCGTCGATCCCGCTGTCTTTGACGAGACGGCGAACGCTGGAGTTGTCATATCCTCGGTCGAGATGCAGCGTCTCGATCTCGCTGAGCAACCCGCGAGCCGCAACGTCATCAAGCGTCGCAAGCAACATCCCGAAGTCGTTGCGATTTGCCCCGTCGATCGCCCAGCCGATCGGTATGCCATTGCGGTCGGTGGCGATCGACCACTTCCAGCCGGTCTTCGCGCGATCGGTCGGGTTCGGACCGGTTCCCTCACCGCCGCAGGGTGCTTTGTGCAGTGAGCCGTCGACTAAAACCTCCGAGCAATCAAGCCCGATCACGCGGTCATAGGCACCGAGCGTCTCGGTGACGAGGTGCTCAAACACACCGGCTTGAGTCCACTCGTCACGACGGCGGCGAAGCGTGGTTTTTCCGCCCTTGCCGAGGCATCCAGCAACGTCCCAACTGCATCCAGTGACTAGCCGGAACAGGATCGCTTCGAAGCAGTCCCGATCCGAGACCGGTGGTCGATGACAGCCGAGCGGATGAGGTTTTTCCGCATGTTTGGATAGGTAGGCAGAAAAGGCCTGCCAGACGGCCTCGACGACAACGGGGCTGAGTGCGAGCATCGGACCTCCATCGGTTATGCGGTTAAGACCACCACCTGGATGTTGTCCGAGCCGGTCGAAGATGTGGTGGATCCATCCACCACTCGTCAGCTCGCGCGAGCGACAATCACAGTCGGGAGGTAGACGATGGCCAAGGTGAAACGCAACGAACTGTGTCCGTGCGGAAGCAACTTAAAGACGAAGCGTTGTTGCTTCGCGGACGAGGAGATGAAAATCACCACGCCGAGAGCGATACTCGCACGACTGCAGACAAGCGTGGTCGAGGCGATCGCGTACATCGATCCGACAGAGTTCCGTGAGCTCTACGAGGAGATGATCTATCTCCCCGAACTCGATGTATCCCTGCACCTTCGTCTTCCTTCGCTTCTCACCCCGGATGTCGAGGTTGCGATGAACGCCATCGCGCACGAGGACGACGATGGATTGGAAGATGCTCTGCACGCTGTCGCGATGGAACTTAATACCATCGAGCGTCGACTCGAGCTCGCAAACGCGGTGCTGAAACTACGCGATCAGGGACTCATTGCTCCAGAACTTGCCGCCGTATCGATCATTGACTTGAACAACGAAGATTCCGCCCTATTCATCTCCGCGCTCGCTCAAACGATCGCTGTCAAAAGCGGATCCGAACCGACACCTTCGGGCCTGTTGCTGACGGGCTAGCAGACCCGTTGGCGGCTGAGCGCGCGAGTGCGCTCAGCCACCAGCTCGTCGCTTTCGCTCGTCGGGAAGTGGTCCAGCCGCACGTTATTGATTTGAACAAGGTCATTGTCGATCTCAAAGAGCTCCTTCGGCGCTCGATCGGCGAACAGTTCGAGCTCGTCATTTCAATGTCGCCAAATCTTCACTCCGTGAAAGCCAATCCTGGACAGATCCAACAGGTCTTCGTGACCTCATTGGTCGTCAATGCACGCGACGCAATACCCGATGGTGGTGTCGTCACCATCGATACAGAGAATGTCAGAGCAGAGCGCGGGCTTGGACGAGTTAGGGATCGAGCTCGTTGTCATAGACGGCATCGGGTACTCGATTGCGAGCCATAGTGAACCTAGCTACACAGCAGTCAGCCAAGCACTCTCGGAACCCGGGAAGATGGCCGAACGCACCGCCTCGATGGTCTTGGGCCTCACCCGTCCGTCTCAAGTATCGAACGATCCTGTCACCGTAGCGATTGGAAGGACCGCGTTGATGGCACAGTCGCGCATCTGTTCGGTGCCCGAACGAGACAAAGACGACGAGAACCTACAAGTGGTGGGTGTAAGGAAGTCGAACTTCAAGGAGCCAGAGTCATCGAACGTGGCTCTTGACGAAGTTGAGGATCTCAATGTGCTTGTCCGTGTCTATTTCCATTAGCTTCACCAGCAGCTGCCATAGCGTGGTGTCTTTCTGAAATTTGAGTTGCTTTTCAAGCTGCTTAAGCTGGCGAGAGTCGGACCGTTCTTGTTGCAACAGCTTTTCGGTGAGCTCGGCAAGCTCTTTCGGATGCGCTCCCCAATGGGTGAGCCGAGGTATAGCTGGTTCCTCGGGACGAAACTCGGCGTCGGTACGGACCGTGGAGGCCAGCTCCTCAAACCAACTATGGTGGCGAATTTCATCCTTTACGATCAACCCAACGAGGTACTCGAAGACAACCGAGCCTGAATCGGCTGAGGCACTCTGATATTCCTCGAGGATCTTTTGTTCGTTGTTAGCATGCGACGTCAGATGTTCATACAACTCTCGCTCCCACACGCTCGCCCCGATTAACTTTTCAGCCATGATGCGCCCCTTTCTCGGGTCCGAGACGTTGCTCGCAACGAAACCAACCAATCGTTTCGGCCAAGTGAACCAATGTCAAAGCTCAATCGAGGGGCAGGCTCAATCGCAGGCTGGGGCCGAAGGTCCTGGTGCGTGATGCAATACGCCCCGTTGCCGACATCCCGACTCTTAACTTTCCCCACCAAGTACTCCCGCCAATCTCGTCTAGTGGAATCTGGCGCCTGGACATCTCGTCCACTTGCCATACCGCGAGATCGTCCGCATCCTTGATGGCTGGCCTGCCGCTCAGGCACTCCTCTTTGCCTACGAACCGACCGCTCTTCTCACCTGAAAACCATAACCGCCCGAGGATCGACGACCACACCATATCTGACGATCCATGCCGCGGTGATGCCGCGGCACACCATGATCCGGATTGAGCATCATTGGACCCCTACGTATTCTCAGCTGTATTTCTGATCTTTTACGGTCTCCAATGAATGCCAAAAAGCGCCTGCAAAGCCCCTCTTTCTCAGTTCGAATGTGGGCGCCGCCTCCAACAGTTTTCAAGGTCAAGATGGACCGTGGCCGTTGGCTCGACCCACGCGGAGCAGATTCTCCCGTTGCCAAGTGGGCGAAAGAGTTCCTCTCCCTCGCTCAACGGCTCTCGCCTACCCCCGAGAAGACCACCTTATTGGTGGGCCAAACACGTCGATAGTAGAACTCTGTCTTCAAAGTTGCGAACAACGATTCGGCCATGCGGTTGTCCCAACACACGCCGGTGCAACCCATCGAACAGATCAGCCCATTGCTCGCGGAAAAGGTGGCGATCTGTGCCGACACCCCGGCCTCCCAGGGAGACGAGGTACCAAAAAACTGGCGAATGAAAGAGTTGCCTCTCCCATCCGCCAGTTCAGGACTATTGCAACTATCGGATTACAAGTTCAATTTGAGTCGTGATCGACTAACAGCTGCCCTGGATGAAACAGACAACGCGCGCGCCGAGTTTGAGTGCCGACTCATAGGCCTGCTTCGCTTGAACAGGGTTGTGATAGGTCGGGTTCTGTCCGAAGTTCAGCATTGACGAGCTGTAGCTCTGCTGTGCATACGCCCATTTCATCGCGGCGCGAAGTGTCTGGACCTTGTAGCCCGCAACACTGGTCTGGGTGACCGTCGGGTTGCCCGTCACGGCAAAGAGAGACAACAAGGTATTCCACTGGATCTTCTGCAGCTTGGTCTTTGGTGGGTACAGCTTCTCGGACTCTTTCAACGTCGGAACGTTTGTGAGGTACTTCCGGCAGTTCGTACCGACCGGCGGAACGATCGACGTTGCAAGCACGACAGCCTTGCCCTGTTGCAAGACACCACAGGCGAGGCTGAGGTCGAAGATGCCCATAGGTCCATCACCACGGATAAGACCCTGGACCTCTTGACCAAGTGACGCGTACCCGGAGATGTATTTCGGATGAAGTCCAAGAACGCCCATCCACGTGCGCTGCACGGTGTTGAGCGTTCCAGTGTTCTGGGTCAGCATCTTCAGCGTGCCAGCCTTTGACGCGGCGACCACCTGACCGAAGTTCGTGTAACCCGAACTACTCGACGCGATGAGCGGTGAGGCGTTGGGGCCGTTCTGGACGAGGTAGGCCATTCTCGCCGGGTTGAAGTTGATACCGGGCACATGCGTCAAGATGTCCTGTATGTCATTGAGTGGATTCAGCATTCCGATCGTGAGCCCATCCGGCAACGCGCGCGCAAGGGCGTCCTGGCCGGGTATGGAGTTCCCTATTGGATATGGCGAAATAACGAGGTTGACTCCGAGGTACTGCTTGAATAGCGGCTGCAGAGCTACCCCTGGGTCGTAAAACGGTCCGCCGATGGAGCCGATATCGACAAAGGTCATCGTCTTGCCCGCGTAGAACGCGAGTCCCTTGCAGATGCCCGCGTCCTTGATGCGGATGCCATTTGCCGTCCGGCACGTCTTCGAATTGCTGGCGGAGTTCGAGTGCATCGCGGCTGATACCGGCGACGCCATCAACCCAACCAAACTACAAAGCGAAACAGCTACTGCCGCTGTCCGTCGGTGATTGATTTGTCCCCACCGCGGCTGTCTGAATTTTGCCTGAAAATTCACGAATCCCCCATTTCAATCACTAGCCCTGATCTTTCACGAGAATGTCTGAGCGGGACCTCCGCTCATTGTCCGACCCGTCGTGGTCGGTGATCCGTTGATTTTCATTTCGCACCGGTCGTCTCGAGCTTCAGTTCGCGTGATGGGTCGTTTCTGACCCAGG
>DATKRV010000031.1:0-5034 GCA_035532075.1 Acidimicrobiales bacterium
TGTTCATGTCTTGTATGCGAAATGGCAAGTTCTGGGAAGAAGAGAGACAGCGCTCCCTTTTCATCTTGCGGGAGTGTCTGGAGATACTTCAGAGCATCTATACACGATGGGTCGACGAAGACTTGAGACGACCAATTCGGAATATCAAAGCAGCTATGAACTTGCTGCAGCAGAAATGCGGAAATTGATGAAGCCGAATTCAACAATGGTACAGATGATCGGCTTTAGTGATCCGCAAACTCAGCTTCCTCTTGTATTGAAATCCTTGTCAAGACAAGGATTTCAAGAAGTAAAGCTGGAATCCCTTGCAACATCGAGCGACGGCCGCCTTTGGCGACAAGTTCCGGGTCAGAAGTGGTATACCGCGACCCGAATCATGAACACAGAATCTTCGAAAGAGGTGGTTCTAGTGCATCGAATTAAGACGTAGCAAGGACATGTCACCATATTGCTCGACAAATGCACGGCGAATGATCTGAACTGTGAACGGACCCTGTGAGTAGTTTGGTCAGCAAACAGATAATTCAAATGGCTTCAGGGTGACGTACGTGATCTCGTTAAAAGCAGAGGATTGCGTTCAGTCATTTACGAAGACTGTCATTGAGACATGCGAGTATACGCAAATGGAATCCATGACACGCAAGGGGTCAAAATTGCGCACGGCGACTGAGCAGTATGCGGGTGTTGTGATACACGCACTAGTCGCTTGGAGAGCGCCCACCATCGGCACTTGTGGGCGCGTCCGACAGAGGCGAGCGTTGATACGCTGGATTTCGAGACCGACGCGTGCACGTTCGTCTAGCTAATGTCGACTGTCCCTTATTAAGCAATCTGCAATCCGAGGAAAGGGCGAGTGATAGTGAGCAATACGCGCCGCCAAGAAGCCCTGGAGCTCGCTGAAGAATTACTCTCGGACATTGAGCTCACTCGAATTGAACCTATGGCAATTGTTCGAAAGGCCAGTCGATTGGCGCGACTAATCGACGATGCCGACGCCCTTGCATGGCTAAGTTACGAATCTACTGGTTATGCCACCATTGATGGCAGTTTGACCGCGCACGCCACCGCGATGGCTCGCCGCTCGTTTCGTGTGATAGAGACCGACACTGGCGCGATGGTTCATACGCAGATGGTGGGGGAGATCACCTCTTCTATAGAAGCCGTTCAAACTGACTTATCGGTCAGCGGTGGGAATACGTCTAGTAGTCAGTATGCAGTGATTGTCGAGAACAACAAGGCAACGAGACGAAACCAACTGATCGAAAGCATTTCTAATTACCGGGCAATTCTCGACAAAGTATTGGGCTCTATACACGCATACGTCGGAGAACGATATCAAGAGCTTCGATTTGGCTCTGTGGTTGAATCAGCATTCGAGATTGTTAGGACCGAGGTGGACAGGAGGATAGGTACACTCGTTCCTGAAGCGCTTCCAATGATCACCGCGGCTCTGGAAAATGCCTCATCTGATAATCCAGAACACTGGCAGTCCGCGGCCGCGACATGTCGGCGACTCCTGATGGTCGCGGCCGATCAACTCCGTCCGCCCAGCCCAGATGTTGAGGGACGCAAGATGGGACCGGGAAACTACATAAACCGCCTAATTGACTGGATCGTCGCAAACGCAACAAGTAAAACCGCTGCCGAGATGGTCACAGCTGATCTCACATTCCTAGGGAATCGTTTAGACGCTGCCGATCAGGCCGGTCAGAAAGGAGCTCATGTTGGCGCAACGCGGATTACGCGAGTTGAAGCGTCCCGGTTCGTCACGGGCACATACCTCATACTTGGCGACCTACTTCAGCTAGCGGCTGATTGACCCTGGGGCCGAAGTCGCCAGTCGGAGATTGTGGAGGTCCGCCTTCCGACGCGAACCTCCGACAAAGCGTGCGCGTTTCGTGCGCGATGTATCGGATTTCCTCGGTAAATATCAGTCAATGCCGGTCACTCAATACCCTGGTCAAGCCAAATTTCGGCGCCACAGCTAGGGCAGATAAATACCTGATCGAGTCCCTCAACGCCTAAGACCTCAACGCCCATCAAAGCAGACTCGAACCAATTACTTTTCAAATGCGCTCGCATTATGCGATCTTGTTGGTTTTCATTTTAGAACGTATTCGTAGCTTGGCGTTCGTGTTGCCGCGCCAGTTTCGATGTTTGGTGTTTGACATGAGGAGTCGATGCGCGGCAGGACGAGCCCTGCAAAGGGAAATCTGACTTACGCGGGTAGCTTCAGTTAACGCCGATGAGGGGGAGCCATCGAAGAGTACTTTTCATGCGCAGGATCGCGCCTATATCCCAAGCTCCGGCCCACGTACTTGCCGCGACCGATCGATTGGCTGCTCAGGTTCACTTGTGTATTGAGGATCTGGTCGACGAGCCTGGCGGTCCTGGGATTCACGCGCATCTCGATCGCATGCCGCGGTAGGGGCGCGCACAGCTTCGGCGGTTTTTGATTGTGGCGAACACGAGACAACATAGTGCTCAGTTGCGTTATGAATGCTCTGTGCTCCGCGCTCTATCCTTTGTGACCGCCTTTGCTCCATCATCCGAGAAGAGAGTTGTACGCCCAACTCCTTTGCCCACCTGACCTCGTCGGGATGTCCGCCGAGCCATTCCTCGCGCGTCCTCTGTGCATCTTGGAACACGGCAAGCTCACGAGCAGCATCAAGGTTTTCGTTGAGTCGGCTCCGGGCAGATTCATGTTCGCGAAGAGTTTTTCGTTTTTCTGCCTGAGCCTCGCGAAGCAGTCGTCCCGCAACGATGCGTGCGTTGTCTGACTCGATACGGGCATCGACGCCACGGTGACCGGGGAGTTTTGCCCGCAGTGGCGTGTGTTCACACTCACTGACCCGCTCTTCGGCCTGTCGACGATGCTGTTCTGCAATCTGGGCAGCTTGTGCGGCATCATCGAGTCTCGCCCTCGCGGCTTCGACATCCGCGCGAGGCGTGAGGTTAGCGATCTCCTTGGAGTGATCGGGACCCGCCTCACGATCGATCATCTGTCGGGCCTCCTCCGCGAGTTCCCGGAGGAGAACAACATCGTCATAACGGACGAAGTTCGACCGCATGACATCATGCGATGAACGGTCCTGGCCCTCTCGACGCATCACCCCGGCGAGGAGTTCAATGGCGCTGACAGATGGCCGCTGTTCATGGTTATCAATCGCAACGTCCGTCGAGACCACGAGCGCATGATTCTTTTCTCGTCCACGGCTCATTGCGACATAGAGCTGTGGGGCGGTCATCTGCTCATCAACGATGACAACTGCACGGTCCGTGGTCATTCCCTGTGCCTTGTGAATGGTGAGCGCGTAACCGAGTGCGACGTGGTCTCTGACGTAATCCGCGGGAAGGATGATCGTGTTCGTGGATCTGTTGGCAGGTGATTCACCCCGAATCGACTCCACACGGAGTGATCCGTCGTCGCCATAGTTCACAACACGCCATCGGTCGCCATTTCGCACGAAGTCCTCAGGGCCCGGGCGCAAGCGCCGGTCATTTCGCAGCGTCACGATCTCATCGCCAATTCCCGCGGTTCCGCTCTGGATCTTCACACCATGTGGGCTGACCTCACCGCGTGCTATGCGGTCCGCTCGACATCGCAGGGCAAGTTCACGGGCGGTCTCGTTGTCACCGGCCATGACAACGATCGACGTTCCCTCGTCACGTGCGCCTCGCCAGTGTCGGAATGCCGCGTCGAGCATCTGTTCTTTGCTGCCCTCTGCGATCCGACCGTGGCGGAGATAGACGGGGAGGATGCGGTGGTCGCGTGCACGAAGGCGAAGTGAAGCTTGGGCCTCCCAGGCGTGGTTGAAGCGATGGATCGTCTCAAGTTCATTACCACCATGATCACCAACGAGCGTGCGAAAGACTCCTCCGGGACCGACCGCGCCGAGCTGGTGGGGATCACCGACGAGAACAAGCTTGGCGTCTGCTCTTCTCACCACCTCGACGAGCCGGGCGAGGTCATCGGTGCGTGCCATGCCTGCCTCGTCGAGGATCACAATGGAACGATGGTGGAGGGATGGACCATCTGGCCCTGTCAATGATTGGTGGTCGGCCTCCAAGAGGAACTTCGCAAGGGTCTCTGCACGCAGTCCTGCCTCTTCGGACAACACCGAGGCCGCCATCGCAGAGGGCGCGAGGCCAAGCGTTTGATATCCAGCCATCTCCCAGGCATCCCGCGCGTTATTCAGCGCCCGGGACTTTCCTGCCCCTGCCGGTCCGACGAGGATCGCAACCCGTTCACCTCCGGTGAGAAGACCCCGGACTGCCCTTCGCTGGTCTTCACCGAGGGAGGATTGATTCAGGGTTGCATCGACAATGTGCTCTTTGACGATGCCAACACCGGCACGTTTTCCCTTGGCCACGGCTTCGAGGATGGCTGCCTCGCGTTGAAGGGTGACCTTGGTCGAAAAGCGCGTTGCTCCATGGCGCTCGATCGCCGACATGCCGTCTTTACGGCGAAGCGATGCCGGAGGGATGGCTGGCAGCGGCGCGGCAAGGGAGACGACCCGTGGATCACGGAGGACTTTCGTCGCGAGTGATTCGATGCGCGATCGCATGGATTTTGCGTCATTCGCGCTGACGATCGTGGTGAGCACCTCGACGGCGTCTGCGCGCCCAAAGGTCGCTGATGAGTCCTGGAGGCGGGCGATCGCCTCCGTGATGAGTCCGGTATCTAATTGCCGACTGGCGATGCGCTGGTTGACGACATTCATCACCTTGCCGGTGACCTCACCGAGCCAAGTCGCTGGATCGTGGCCAAAGGCAATCGCCTCTTGTTGCCATCGCTCACGAAGTTCACCTGTCGTCGTGTCCGCGTCGATCTTCGGGGTGCGGGTGCGATAGGCGGCGAGCTGGAAGATGTCAGCACGTTCATTTGGCGTCATTGACCTTCCGAGATCTGCCTCTCCCTCGGCAATGAGTTCATCTGCCCATTGCTTGAGCTCTTTGCGACGCGCTGACCACGCGTCCGCGAGGCCAACCGGCACGCCCTCGATCTCGGCGATGCCGTTGTCGTCCACCTTT
>DATKRV010000032.1:0-28610 GCA_035532075.1 Acidimicrobiales bacterium
GTCACCGGCGTGCGCTTTCACCCTGGCCATGTCTGGCGCATCTTGCGTGAACAACTGGGTTGGTCCCGCCAGCGCCCGGCCCGCCGGGCCATCGAGCGCAACGACGAGGCCATCGCTGCCTGGGTCAAAAAGGACTGGCCCCGTGTAAAAAAAACGCCAGACGGCGGGGGGCGTGGATAGTTTTTCAGGACGAGTCCGGCTGCTCGTTGTTGCCCAGTGTGCGATCGACCTGGGCGCCGAGGGGTCAGACCCCGGTGCTCCGCCACCGCTTTAACTGGAAGCGCCTCTCTATCGCTGGTGGTCTGTGCTTTCGCCCCGACGGTAAGGGTGCCACCCTGGTCTTTGGCACAAGGGCGGGGTCCTACAACGAGGACAGCCTCATCGAGTTCCTCACCGGGTTGCACCAGGAGCTGGGTGGCGAAAAGGTCACCGTCGTCTGGGACGGCCTCCCCTCACACCGCTCGAAGAAGATGAAGGCGTTCATCAAACACCAGCGTCATTGGCTTGTGGTCGAACCACTTCCCGGTTATGCCCACGACATCAATCCCATCGAGCAGGTCTGGGGAAACCTCAAGAGCAAAGAGCTGGCCAACCTCTGTCCCGACACTATTGATGAAGTCGGCCAGGCGGCCGAGGAGGGACTCAACCGTATCGGTACCGATGCCGAACTGTGCTTTGCGTTCCTGCGCCACTGCGGTCTTTTACTATGACCATTTACTCAGTGTATTATACGAAAGTCTTTAATGGCCACCAATTTGTTGCCGCTGGCGACTACCGGTACATGCATTTGGCGATAAGCAAATTGATCACGAACGCAAAGTTCTCGATCGCGACATCTGCTGCGCGGCAGATCTTTCGGATTAAGAGTTCGCGCTTGGGGTAAACCCCGTATCCTTAATCACTTGCATTAGCAAAAGGGAATCGATAGAGTCACGGCCCGTAGGATCGCGAGGGTGGGTTGTAAAGATCAAGCGCTCCGTATTCGTTCGCTTGATTTTGCGGGGAAGGGGGAAAATTCATGAGCCTAAGAGCCACAATGACCGCGGAAATCACCTGTCAGCCGATTAGCCCAAAACTTGGCGCAGTGATCAGCGGCGTTGTCACGAAGTCTCCTCTTAGTCCTGAGCAAGTCTCTCAGTTGAAGACATACCTGCTGAAGTACAAAGTTCTCTTTTTTCGGGAGCAATACCTATCCTATGAAGAACAAGAGACGTTTGCTTCATTTTTCGGCGAATTACGCTTTGACCCTTTGGAAAATTGCATTGATGCACACCCAGGTTTGGCTCTGGTCGACAATGTTCCATTTTTTCACGCTGACTGGATGCATCAAGAGAATCCCCCCCTCTTTTCAATGCTGCAAATGAACACCGTGCCGGAGGTCGGTGGTGACACTATGTTTGCCGACCTGGTAACTAGCTATCAAGATCTCAGTGGGACTCTGCAGCAATTTCTCCAGACGTTGACCGTCACTCAGTGCCATCCAAAATATGAGGGAGATGGTTCTGCTCTGGCTCGTTCTTATTTGAACGAGCGCAACGTTGATTTCGATTTCTTGTTTGATTACATACAGCCCCGTTCTCAACCTTTGGTTCGGTACATTTCAGAAACAGGTGAGTCGAATTACTGGTTAAGTCGCGCGTACTCCCGGCGCATTAATGAACTCACATCTGATGAGAGTGAGATGCTGCTACATTTTCTCTTTCGGCACCAGATTGAGCCGCAATATGTCATCCGTTGGCGGTGGCATGAAGGAGACATCGCGTTTTGGGATCATCGAACCACCATCCATTCGGGAGTAAAAGATTATGGCGAGTTTCCGAGACAAGGATGTAGAGCAAGCATTTCGGGGGGGCGATTGGTACCGACAATTTGACATAGGTCATAAATTTTCTTTCGAGAACATGGTCGGTTTAGGTGCAAAATGACAAACAGCAAAAGATCGGAATGCCCAATCAGCGGAATTCTGGTCACGGCAATGGGGGGAAAATGAAATACGGAATACGGTTGGGAAAATATGCTTTAAGTGTGCTTGGTGCTGCCACTTTGATAAGCACGGGAATATCTGGAGTGTCTTTGGCATCGGGAATAAAAGCTTCTACTTCATTACATAATCATGCGGCTGTGAAGAGATCACTGGCGCCAATAACGATAGGGGTAATTTCGCCGTTTTCTGGTGGCGAGGCATTCATTGGCCAGCTGAACAACGCTCAGACATATCCATCAGTGAGTTTGATAAATAAGGCTGGCGGGATTCTCGGCCACCAAATTGTTATCAAGGATGTGGATACCAAGAACGATCCAGCTGACGCCTTGCCTGCCACGGAGCAGTTTCTAGCGACAAATTCCAACGTCTTGATGGTCATGGCTCCGCAGACGACCGAGGCGCCTACCCTCGCCCCTGTATTTAATCGCGACAAGATCATCATGTGGTCGGGAGCTGGAGAGGCCTCGTTTGATCACTCGACTATGCCGTATTTTTGGCGAGGCCTGTATTCGGATCCTGCCAACGGGATGGCAATGGCTATGTGGGCCAAGCGTGAAGGATGGACTCGGATCGCGACAGTGTTTGGTTCCGACGGCGGATCTCAAGGCGACCTGCCTGGCGTGTTGCAGGGACTCAAGAAGGTGCCAGGAATGAAGTTGGTGACGTCATTGAATGTCACGCCCGACCAGCCGTCATACAAAGCACAAGTTGCCCGACTTTTGAATTCGAAGCCACAGGCGATCTTTACCGAAGAGGATCCGACAACAGGAGCGACCTTCTTTGGTGAGCTGCAGCAGCAAGAGGGTGCTTCTCAGCACATCCGTGTCATCGTCACGGCTACAGGTGGCGAGTCATCGTGGACGGGACCTGTCGAGGCCGCCATGGGCAAGTCGAACTTCTTGCGAGCCTTCAGTGCCGTGTCATTTCAGGCGCCCGCCCCGAACCCTGCAACTAAGCTATTTGACTCGGCCCTGTTGTCACAGGCGAGCAATGTTCCGAATCCATCGCAGTTCCTCGGATTCCCTGGCGTGAAGATTGGTTTTGATGGTTTGACGACGATCGCGCTTGCTGCCGTCGAGGCCAACTCGATCAATCCAACCGTTGTAGACAAATACGTCATGGATGTCGCAAATCCTGGCAAGGGCAAGCAGACGGTTTATAGCTTTGCTGAGGGTGTCAAGCTGATTCATGAAGGCAAGAAGATTCGCTATGTCGGTTCATCCGGTGGTTTCATATTTGACAAGTACCATAATTCGAGCGGTAATCAAGTAGCTATTGGGATGTCGCCCTCCGGTGCATCAATCACCAAATGGGTCATCACGAATCAGATGATTGCAAACGTGGGATAGAAGCCAGACGCTCTCGCACCTTGTCTAATGAGCCCACACGGAGACGAAGTGGTCTCCGTGTGGGTTTGTTGTGCCCAAGTGACAATCTGCCTGTCTATTTCGGAGGTCTTTCATGCATATATTTTTGTCCGCAGTCGGATTTGCGATCGTTGATGCGGCAATTCTTAGCATTGTCTCGATGGGATTTTCCCTTCAATTTGGCATGACGAATGTACTAAATCTTGCCTTCGGACCCCTTATGAGCCTCGGGGCACTTATTGCCTTTTACCTCAATGAGAACGGTGTATTTATTTGGTATGCCGCGTTAATTGGCGCCTTGGCAGTCGGGCTCACCTCTCTATTTCTTGGACAGACCATATTCCGGACGTTTGCTAGAAAAGGGTCTCGGCTCTTCGAGATGGCGATTGTCAGTATCGCGGTGGGACTCGTAATAGATAATGCCATGGCGGCAATTACCCACAGCACCACATATCAGTTTAATTTTCCGCTTGGTTCGAATCATGATATTGGAGGTATGACTTTTACGACTACAGAACTGATCATCATTTTAATAGCGGCTGTAACTATCGCTTCGCTCGAATATGTGCTGCACCGAACTCGCTTGGGTGTTGCGATTCGAGCGAGTTCCGCAAACGCGAACCTTGCGTTGGCATCGGGCATCCGTACCGAGAGAGTCTTGAAACTTACGTGGATCATCTCCGGAGTACTTTGCGGTCTGGGGGGAGTCGTGCTCGCGATCAGTTATATGAGCATCAACTATACGACAGGAGATACATATCTCCCATATGTTTTGACCGCTGTAATTGTGGCAGGGATCGGAGCGATTGGCTACGCGGCAATCGCGGCGTTCATATTGTCATTAGTTGTCGAAGTAGCCGGTGCTTATGGCGCGGCGGCCTACAACATAATGATCGCTATCGGCATCCTCTTGATTATGTTGTTGGTTCGTCCACGCGGATTCTTTAGTGAACTCTGGGAGCGAGTGGAAGTGACCGCATGACTTTTTATCTTTCGACACTCGCGGTTTATTTCGTTGTCTATGCGCTCGGAACTCTTTCTTTGAACCTTCAGTTTGGTCTTGGAGGCATAGTTAACTTCGCACTCATTATCTTTGAAGCTGCTGGAGCATATGCAGCGTCGCTGACATCACTGGGACCGTCTGCCCAGGGTCTATCCAATGGACAACGATATTTCTGGGGTATCTCTCTAGCGTTTCCGTTGCCTTTGATCGCGGCCGGTCTTGCTGGCGGACTTCTTGCTCTGGTGATTGGGCCGGCAACAATGCGTAAGATGCGCAGGGATTATCAGGCGGCTGCAATGCTTGCTGTAGCGCTCATTGTCGGGCAAGTTGTAACAAACGCTCCTGGATTCTTGAACGGAGGTGCCGGGCTTTCTGGAGTCCCGCAGCCGCTGTACTCCAATTTGCATTTGTCTTTATCATCGTACGACTGGGCATACGTCGGCTGGGCGACGTTACTCGGAGTTCTCGGTTATGGATTTTGTCGTTGGATCAGCATGTCTCCTTTTGGAAGGACTCTGCGAGCGATTCGAGATGATGAAGATGCTGCCTCTGCGGTTGGAAAGAACCAATGGGGTGTGAGGATGCAAGTGTTTATCATTGGTGGTGTAATCGCAGGCGTCACCGGTGGGATCCTCGTCGAGTTCATTGGCGCATGGTCCCCGTCGGCTTGGTCGTATCAGGAGACCTTCGTGCTCTTGCAGGCGGTAATTCTCGGAGGCGTCGGTAATGAGCGAGGGTCGCTCGTCGGAGCTTTTCTAGTTGGAATCGTGCTTTTAGAGGCTCCTACTTTTCTTCCAGCTATCGGATATCCGGGGCTTATTGATTCGGTTCAATGGATGATCATTGGTCTCGGCTACATTCTCATCCTTTGGATGAGGCCCCAGGGCCTTCTGAGGGAGCGTGTCGATCTACGTCTCGCTGGAGATGGCCGAAACATCTTTTCGTATTTAAGGCCGGGCCGGTTACGAGGGGCGCAAAGCGCAAACACCTCGATTGGAGAGTGAAATCTTGGCGAACTTGATGGATCCGTTTGCGGAGATCAAGCGAGAGGTAGACGTATATCTCGAAGTCAATGATATTGCAGTTGTATTCGGCGGCGTTCGAGCGGTTGATGGAGTGAGTATTGAGTTCAAGGGCGGTGCCGTCAATGGTCTTATCGGCCCCAATGGGGCAGGCAAGACCTCTTTGTTGCAGGTCATCGCTGGATCAGTGCACCCGGCGGCGGGGCAAGTCCTGCTCGATAACCGTAACATCACGCGATTTGGTCCTGCGAGGCGAGCGAGTCACGGGTTAATTCGGACCTTTCAGACAGCCAAAGTATTTGGACGTCTTAGCGTGATTGATAATTTGCTGGTTGGTCTGCAAAACCAGACAGGAGACAAGTTATCTGCTGCTCTTTTTCGACGAAGAGCCTGGAAGCAGGAAGAGGAACTAGCTCGCGAGTATGCAATGGGATTGTTAAGAGACTTTAATATGGAAAATCAAGCGCACGTGAGAGCTGCGGAGCTCAGTGGAGGCCAACGACGGATTGTTGAGTATCTCCGCTCGCTTATGGCAAAACCAAGAGTGTTGTTGCTAGATGAGCCAACGGTAGGTCTAGCGCCTTGGGTGACTGAGCGTTTATTGCACGATTTGCGTCGATTACGGGAACAGGGACTCTGCATAGTTATAGTCGAGCACGAAATGGAATTGATTCGCGCAATCTGTGACGTCGTCAATGTAATGGCTAGTGGCAAGGTCATAGCATCTGGGAACTTCGACGAAGTTGCGCGAAATCGTGATGTGCAAGATGCATACTTGGGGAACCAATGACACCCCGTCTTCAAGTCGCCGACCTTACTGCTGGTTATCGCGAACCAATTGTCTCCGGAGTCGACTTCTCGGTCAATGATGGTGAGGTTTTCGCTATCGTCGGAGCAAACGGTGCTGGTAAGAGCACAATATTGAAGACAGTAATGGGCCAGGCACGAGCCCACAGCGGCAAGGTATTTCTTGAGGGCGAGAACGTCACATCGAGGCGGGGTGACTTTCTGTCCCGCAAAGGTGTCGGATACGTTCCACAACTGCATGATGTCTTTCCCGGCCTCTCTGTACTTGAAAACCTGAAGATGGGGGGCTATCTGCTTGAACGATCCCAGGTACCGGTTTATATCGAGCGAGCATTTGCAAGGTTTCCTCAGCTTTATTCGAAGCGACATACAGCAGCCCAAAAGCTGAGTGGAGGTGAACGCAAGCAGCTTGCCTTAAGTAGGGCGCTGATGGTTGAACCAAAGCTTCTCCTTTTGGATGAACCGACTTCGAATCTTGCTCCCAAGCTCGCGCAGGAATTGCTCCGTGAGCAGTTGCCCCAGCTTGCATCCGAAGGATTGGCAATTGTAGTTGTCGAGCAGAGGGTGGAAGCAGTTCTTGTCGTGGCGGATCAAGCATGTCTCGTTGGTTCGGGTCGCATGTTACGTGTGGGAACTGCCGAAGCAATCTTGGATGTTGTGCGCACAAATGGACTTTTGGCGGCGTCAGCCGCTGTGAATCTTGGGGACACATCAATTGATGTGTCGAGCTAATTGAGTGTCATCGAATTGCCCGCTTTGGACTGCTTCAGTTCGAACGGAGAAATGAGGTTCACTTGGATATGTGGCGACTTCGGTAGGTCAACGTCAAGACCTTGGGGTTGAATGCGCGTACCGATAGTGTTGAGCGTTGTGAAAGCTCTTTGCTTTGATAGTCAAGGAGAGAGACTGTAACGATCAGAACATGAAAGTCCGTTGGCTGCATGCACGAATGACGGTCGAGTCAATGGCAGAGGACTCCTTAATAACGAAAGTGAATTGATACTCAAAGGAAAGAAGGGTGCGAAGTGGGGAACACTCGTCTTGCAATTGTGGGTCTTGGAGTAATTACCGGGACTCAGACTGGAAGGTCTCGTCGAATGCTCGTCAGTGAGGCGGCGCGTCTTGCTATCGAGGATGCCGGCCTTGACAAAACTCAGATAAACGGCGCGATAGAGATGCGGGCTGCACCGGGAGGGGGAGATCGCACAAATTACTCGGACGGCTTCCCCCGAATTTTGAATCTGCCGGTAAATTTCTATTTTCCCATTGGCCGAGGAGGTGCTCTCGCATCGCTCGGAATTGCGGCGGCGTATTCATTTTTAGACCGCGGCCTCGCTGATTATGTGGTGATATCTGGCGCGACAGACGTTCGTTCACTTGCGGAGTTGGCGAGAGCGCGCGGTCACCGAGGGCGACCGCACGATCTCGAGAAAGAGGGTTACTGGGGGTCTCCCGTGGGGGAACTTCGCGCGATGAGCCATCACAGCTGGATGGCCGCCCGTCATATGGCGGTTTATGGCACAACCAGTGAGCAGCTCGGGGCGATTGCAGTCCAGATACGTGAATGGGCTCAGCGAAATCCCGAGGCGCAGATGTATGGCAAACCAATGACGCTCGAGGATCACCAAAATTCACCGATGCTCGTCGAGCCCTATCACCTCTGCGACGTCGCTCAAGTTTCTGATGGTGCGTGTGCATTCATCGTCTCGACGGAAGACCGAGCGCGCGACCTTCGGCAGGTTCCCGTGCAGATCCTTGGTCAGGGGTTTGGTGACGTTGCCGCGACGCTTTGGTGGGACAAGCTGAACTACACACAGATGGCGATAAGAACGGCGCGCGACGCGGCCTTTTCCCAAGCGGGCATCACCCTCGATGACCTAGATGCAGCGATGCTGTATGACTGCTTCACCGCTGAAGTTCTCTTTCAGTTGGAAGGATACGGGTGGGCTCCACTTGGGGAGGGAGGAGCGTTTGCCGAGACTGGTGCAATTGGTCCAGGGGGCTCCATTCCGATCAATACCTCTGGTGGACTTTTGTCCGCCTATCACATGGATGACCTGACCGGATTCATTGAGGCAGTTCGCCAGTTGCGTGGCGAATCGAAAGATCGCCAGGTTGTTGGTGCAAAAACCCTGATGTTCACCAGTCATGGTGGGGAAATGCTTTCACCGGGCATGTGCTCGATTCATGCATCGACCATCCTTGGAGTTGGCCGTTAGCGCAGCGTAGTTTTGTCGGAGCGATCTCATCTGAAAGGCAGATCAGCATGACAACTGAATGGACCAAAGCTCGTCCGAATATTGATCTTGATAATCAGGAGTTCTGGGCTGGTCTTCGAGACCATCGGTTCCTCCTGTGGCATTGCGGCGTCTGTGGCGCTTGGTACTGGCCGAAGGCTTATTGTCGGTATCACGAGAATCAACCGTTTGCCGCCCAAATGTCCTGGGTGGAATCGAGTGGGCGGGGGGTAATCCACTCTGCCAATGTCCATCGCAGTGTTCTCGATCCCGCATGGAAAGAGGACACCCCTTTTGCGTACGTACTCGTCGAGCTCGATGAGGGCCCGATGATCTCCTCGACGCTGCTTGACTACACCGAGGACCCCATTCGCGTTATCGGCCGAAAGGTCGGTGTCGTATATGAGGATCATCTTGACGTAGGTGAAGGATTTGTCCTTCCGAAGTTCGCATTGCTCGATTCCTGACAGGGAAAGTGATGCAAGAAGAGGTGCGGCTTCGAATCAGGAGGGAACCTTCGTGCTAGTTGTGGGGCAAGATTTGGCGGAGCGCTTTCTCAAGGCAGATTCTGTTGCCATTGTGGGAGCGTCCGAGAGACAGCATCACACGCTTGCGTTGATGAAGTGCCTTGTCGGAGCAGGGATGGATGCTGGGAATATCTTCCTGGTGAGTCTGACAAGTCCAATCGTTCACGGTATTGCTACGGTGCCGACCCTGAAAGACCTACCGTCAAAGCCAGCCCTTGTCGTTTGTTTGGTCTCGGCGCGCTATGTATCGAGCGTCCTTACCGATGCAGGTGAACTCGGCATCGGCGCGTTTGTCTGCGTTGCGGATGGGTTCGCGGACGCGGGTGAAGCAGGTCGAGAACTCCAAGATGAGCTCGTTGAGATTGGGCGGAGATTTGATGTCGCCATTCTTGGACCAAACACGCTTGGTTACCTGGCACCCGGTTTTGGCATTGGTTCGTGGGTCGGCGATTGGTCGGCGGTAGACGTTCCATCCGTACGAGATGGTGGGGCTGTGATCGTGGCTCAGTCGAGCGGCATGTTGAATATCTTGTTACAACTTGCGGCTTACCGGCGGATTGGAGTCAAAGCTGCTGTCTCCGTTGGGAACGAAGCCGTTGTCGATGCTGCGCAGTTTATTGGCGCATTTTCAAGGATCGAAAGTGTCAAGGTAATCGGTGTCGTTCTTGAAAGTACGATGCGACCACGCGCTCTCGTCTCAGCATTTCTGGAGGCTCGGCGAAATGGGAAGCGCCTTTGGATATTGAAATTCGGAAGTTCAGAGATCGGTCGCAAAAACGCGCTCTCACACTCTGGTCGTCTGGCGAGTCCGGGACGGATCTGGGATGCAATATTCGCGAAACTCGGCGTTGGGATCGCGGAGGATTTCGATGAATTCCTCGAGGGTCTTGGCCTCGCCTCTTGCTTTATCGCGGCGAATTATCAGGCTACCGGGGCTCTTGGATTTCTCACCGTTTCTGGGGGAGATGTGGGACTTGTCAGTGACCTTTGCGAAAGGACCTGCGTTCCGCTCGCGGCCCTGTCAAAAGAGACCGAAGATCGATTGCTCGGCGTTGAGGGAAACGTCACTCACGCGTGCGCAAATCCGATTGATTTGGGTTTAATCGGTCATCGCCTCGAGGTGCTTGATGGCATTGCGGAGGCTATTTTCGCTGATGATCAGGTGGGTTATGTCGCGGGACGACTTGCGCTTCCCTGGAAATTCTCTCAACGCGCCGCAGCCATGTACGAGGTACTGCTTACAAGATCAGCCAAGGCAAAGAAGCCTCTCGTAATTATTACCCGAGGGGCAGAACCACTTGACCCGCGGTGGTATGATTTTTTCGCGGGGCAAAATATCGCCCTCTTGACCTCTTACGCCTCGGGAATTCGCACCATCCGGGCAGTCACCTCGATGTTTGAGGCAAAAGGCCACATATCTGATTGGATGCCATCAGAGTTGCCCGAATCTGTCGCGCTTGGCAACGGCGATGATCGAGTGCTCGGATGGCACGCGACCCAAGAGGTCATCTCTCGGTGGGGAATCAAATACGTTGAAGCTGGCATAGCGAATCAGATCGATGAGGTGATCACGATTGCAAAGAGGGTTGGCTTCCCGGTGTGCGTCAAGGGACTGGTTCCGGACGTCATCCACAAAAGCAATGCCGGATTGGTGCATTTGAATATTTCAAATGAAAGATCCCTGCTTTTGGCATGCGAAGACATATCACGCCAACCTTTGGTGACGGCGTTCGAATCAGATCTCTATTTCGAAGTTCAGCCGATGCTTCCAATTGCATGTGAGCTCTTTCTCGGCATGGTTCGAGATCCAATAGCTGGCCCAGTGGTTACGGTCGGATCTGGAGGCACCAATGTCGAGACCCTCGAGGACGTCGTCTGTATTCTTCCGCCAGCAACGGAAGAAGAGATCATTGACACATTGCATAAATTGAGCATCGGCGCACAGCTCTTTGGCAGATTCTCACAACGTCAGATTATGAAGTTTGTCGATACCGTGCGCTGCTTCGCCTCTGCGATTGTCGAAATTGACGGACATGTGACGCAGGTCGATCTCAATCCAATGGTATTCACGCTATCCGGTGAGGTGCTCGCCATCGACGCAGCGGTGGCTGTCTCAAATGCTCAGACGGGAGCAACGCGATGAAATTCGATGACGTCAGCAACTTCAAAGATCGGGAGTTGCCGCTCAGTGGAATCTCTGTGTTGGAGGTTGGTGGATCGTTGCCCAGTCGGATGCTTGCGAAGCTACTCAAAGACCAGGGCGCACAGATGACGCATGTGGTCGTCGCCTCTCGAAAATTCCCAGTGCTTGATTTTGATGAGACCACCGACATCATAGAGATTGATCTTGAAAGTGAACTCGGTATTGCAACGTTGGTACAACTCATTGATCGAGAGAGCGTACTGGTTGATGGTCTTGGTGGAGAGGGCCTTGCGGAGTTTGGTCTCAGTTACGAGCGCCTAAGAGATCAACATACCCAGTTGTTGTACTGTCACCTCAAATCGATGCCTGATGAGGGGCCGGAGGTTCCTTTGGAGCTCGTCGAATGGATTGTCGCCGGCGAACTCGGACTTCACCGAGCTGGGTTGGGTGAGATGTGCGAACCGCTATCTCTTGCAAGCGCGTATGGGGCAATGCAGGCAGCCGTGTACCTGATTGCTGGACTCATTCACCGAGAGCGGTGCGCGGTCGGCTCTGACATTCGGGTCTCGCTTTTTGGCGCGGCCATTATGGTCTTGAATCGACGTCTTTTGAAGGTGAAAGACCCAGCGTTTGGCGATCCTTTGGGCAAGTTTCGCCTACCCATTCAAGAGCGCTACCTCACCTTGGATGGTCGAACCATTCAAAGTCAGGGCGCCGTCGAGTCGGTCGCGAAGTCAGTTTTGAGCGCCCTTGGACTTGATCAATGGCAGGACGAAGCGCTTGCAGGGATTACCGCGTTTGCGACTCAAGAACAAGAACAGCTCTGGCGAGCGCGTTTTGCCGAAGCCTTTGCAAGCCGCACTGCTGCCGAGTGGGAATCGGCAATCGCAGCTGAGGGAGGAGCAGCGACGATCTGTAGAGACCGGGAAGAATGGATTCATGAGCAGCACGCGTTCGATGCCGAAATCTTCTTAGAGGCTGGTGATGGTGATATTCGCGTTGGTCCTGGCGTACGAGTCTTTGCAAGAGAAAAGAGTTCGTCAGCGCCGAATGCGAACCTGTGGCCCTCGGTCGCACCATCGAACCGGCTGCCCCTTGCTGGCCTGCGGGTGATAGATCTGGCAATTATTCTCGCCGGGCCGACGTGTGGTCGGCTTCTCGGTGAGCTTGGCGCGGATGTGATCAAAATTGACGCTCCAGACCGTATCGGCCTCCCCTGGGTGAGTCCGTATGGCTGGCTCGATGTGAATCGCACAAAGCGGAGCATTCTTGTAGACCTGAAGACCGAAGAGGGTCGCGAGATTCTTTGGAAGTTGCTGGAGACCGCAGACGTGTTGTTGGAAAATTACCGTGCAGGAAAGATTGCAGAGCTGGGGTTTACCTTCGAGAGCATCGCCAAACGCAATCCGAAGATTGTTCACGTCTCATTGAATGCCTATGACTACGGAGGGTCCTTCAGCGGTCGCCCTGGGTGGGAACAAAATGCCCAGGCGATGTCAGCGATGCAGGCCTCGCGAGCCACAGGTGGAGTTCCCAAGCAGGTACCCGTTCCAATCAATGACTTTGGAACTGGTTATCTCGGTGCATACGGAACTCTGCTTGGGATCTTTGCCGCCCGTCATTCTGGAATGCCTCAACGTGTGCTCGGTAGCCTCTCGCGCACGGGAACTTTCATTCAGACTGCTGAGTATGGATCTACCCAAGCTATCGAGAATGGCGGTAAAACACGATTCGTTGAGTCTGCGAGAATTCAGTTTTTTGCCGTTTCAGATGGAATGATTGCGGTTGAAGCATTGTCAGCTGACGCAGCCAGGATTTCTGAAATTATTTCTGCCAAGGATGTGACAGAGGCGGTCGCCAGTCTTGGAAGAGCAGGTTTCACTGCACATATTGCCCGTACTCCAGAAGATCTCCTGGATACAAAATGGGTCCGTGACGTGGGTCTGCTCGAAGACTGGATTCATCCGAAGTGGGGAACGATGACGAATGTGTTTGCCCATGCGAAGGCAACAGCGTTTGAAAAAAGACGGGGGTGGCCGGCTGAGAATCCTGGCGAGCGAACGGTGGAGGTGCTCAATGAACTTGGGTACACAGAACAGGTAATCGCTCAGTTGATCGACAACAAGATTGTCTATCCGGAACAATCACTCTTTTGATACCTGAATTGTTCCGTTTCCGGGATGACAGCTGCTCGGACCGTGTCCATTATCTATCCGCGGGACGCCTTGAACAGGTGCTCGTTCGCCATGGCTGCCAGTTCCCTTTTGAATCGGCCCGGCCCGGGTCGATAAAAGTCGCACGTGGCCGCAATTGCGCCGGTTCTCGCGGGTCGCTGATCGCTCATGACGACCTGCCTCGATCACCTTGGTCGCCCCGTCTCGACCGGAGTCTGCAAGAGAAATTCGACGCTCTGGCGGATCAGATCGATATCTTCACCTTGACGTAACGCGCCGAGCAGCGCGTATGGGTCAAAATCATCTTCGGCCATCGGTTCGTACTCTTTGCCGTATCTGTCACGACGCGTCAAGATTCATTCCGATGGTCCACCTCTTGAGGATCTTCGGCGCTATTTACCACCACGCAGGGGGGCCAACTGTAGCGTTGAGAGATGCGCGTCATTAGTGGTGAGGCGAGAGGACGCAAGTTCTTGGCACCGAAGATGGATTCGGTTCGTCCGACTTCAGATCGGGTACGCGAGGCGATCTTCGACGTGCTTGGTCATCTCGGTGGCCTCGTAGGGGCACGGGTTCTCGACCTGTTTGCGGGCTCCGGAGCATTTGGCATCGAATCTCTCTCACGTGGCGCCATGGGAGCGGTATTTGTCGATCAGGATCGAGAGGTGATCAGGACGATCAAGGATAATCTCGTTGCCGTCAAACTCGACGATGCCAGCAAGATCGAGGTGATCCAGAACGACGCCATCGCCTACTGCCGTGTCCATTCCAATGCACATGCCTTTACAGCCGGAACCGCCGGGGAGCCCTTGCCCCTCGATAGCCGACCACGCGGTGAAGGCTTTGACATCACCTTTTGTGATCCGCCGTATTCCTTTGTGAACTGGCCGAAACTGCTCGGCGTCATCCCTGGAGACCTGCTCGTGCTCGAGCATTCCGGGCCTCTCGCCCTTCCCGAGAACTTCGACGTCTACCGCGTCTATCGATACGGAAGTACGCTCGTCACTGTGGCGAACCGGAGGCGAGGACCAGAGGGGGAGATTGTTTTGTCCCAAGAGGTCTTGGAGCCACAGTGACAACTGCAATCTTTCCGGGTTCGTTTGACCCTTTGCACAACGGACATCTCGAGATCGTCGAACGCGCCCACAAACTATTCGAGCGTGTCATCGTCGCCGTATTGCGCAATCCGCAGAAGTCGGATCCACTCTTTCCCTCGGAGATCCGCGAGGAGTTGATCCGGGAGTGTTTTGCGCATCTCGCACACGTTGAAGTCGTGACGATGCAGACGCTCGTTGTCGAGGTCGCCCGCTCAATCGGTGCGGACGTGATCATCAGAGGTCTCCGTGCCGTCTCGGATTTTGAAAACGAACTCCAGATGGCGCAGATGAACCAGCAACTTTCGGGAATCGAGACACTGTTCATTCCTACAGGTGCGACATATTCATTCATCAGCTCGCGACTTATCCGCGAGGTCGCCACATTCGGCGGCGATGTTAGCCTGTTTGTTCCCGAACCGATCCTACGAGAGATGAAGGAACGATTCCGTGACTGACCCCTCAGAAATTGCCCAAGACCGAGAGCGAGCCAGCGTTGACTTTGCCGAGGTGATTGACGAGTTGCTCGCGATCATCGAGACAGCGAAGTCCGTCCCCCTCTCGTCATCGGTGCTCGTCAGTCGCGACGAGGTGACCGATATCCTTTTGAGTGCTCGGGAGGCGATTCCCGTCGAATTGTCGCGTGCTAAACGACTGCTGATTGAACGGAACGAGATCTGGGCCCAGGCCGAACGCGATGCGAATGCACTGATTGACGAGGCACGCGCGCAGGCGGCGCATCTGGTGCAGCGCACCGAAGTCGTGCGCCAAGCGAACTCGCACGCGGAACGTCTCATCGCGGAGGCGCAGGCGTCGGCCTACTCAATCAGACGCGAGGCCGAAGACTTCATCGATAAGAGGCTTGCCGCTGCCGAGATCGTCATCGATCGGGCACAGCGCACGCTCCAGGTCGGGCGAGAGAAGCTCAAGTTGAACCACGCCCACAGAGTCGGTATCGCGCCTTCGAAAGAGGCGGATACCAATGAACCGATGGCCGGGGCTGTCGGTCTGTACGATCAGGACAATCGCTGACCTGAAGGCCCGTTCATCGTTGGCGCGAGGATGGATCATGACAACCAAAAGTGGCGCCGTCAGGCATCGCCGGGGCAACGGAGCGGAGTTCCTCGTCTCCGTTGCGCAGATCTCCAAAGTCCCTGGATCCCGACGCGAGGTGCATTTCCATGGAGTACTCGAGGATCTTGAGGTGAGTGGTTCGCGTGTTCCCGAGGGTGAGCCGGTAGAGGTCGAGGCTGTTCTCGAGAGCGTCAGCGGGGGAATCCTCGTCTCTGGCAGGGTTCGGACCAGCTATATCGGCGAATGCCGGCGCTGTCTCGGAGCGGCGAGCGATGAGCTCAAGGTCGGGATTCGGGAGCTGTGCACGGAAAATCCCACCGACGAAGAGAGCTACCCGCTGGGGACCGATGCGCTCGACCTCGCACCGATCGTCCACGATGCGTGTATCCTTGCGCTACCGCTTGCGCCCCTCTGTAGCGAGGAGTGCCGCGGAATCTGCCCCGGGTGCGGGGCGAACCGCAACCTTGAACAGTGCTCGTGTGTCCCAGAACGTGATCCACGCTGGGGCGCGCTGAATCTGCTTTACGGAGGCGAGACGACAGGGAGCCGAGACGAGGCTCCCGTGAGAGACGAGTAGGACCTATGGCCGTTCCCAAGAAGAAGACATCGAAATCAAAGAGCCGCAGCCGACGCGCATCCGCGTGGCGATTGGTGTTGCCCGCTCAGAGCCGCTGTCCACAGTGCCAACATGCAAAGCTGCCGCACACGGTCTGTTCGAACTGCGGTTGGTACAAGGGCCGCCAGGCGGTTGAGGTCGACTGACGCTTCCCGTAGCAGTCGATGCCATGGGGGGCGACAGAGCTCCCCGTGAGATTGTGGCCGGCGCTCTGCTTGCGCGCGATGAGCTCGGAATTGAGGTGCTCCTCGTCGGGCCCGACGACGGCACGCTCGGAGAGACGCACGGCCTGCCGATCCTTGATGCGCGACAGACCATCGCGATGGACGAGGATCCAGCTCGCGCGGTTCGGACAAAGAAGGACTCCTCGCTCGTCCGCTGTGCCGAGGCGGTGCGCGATCAGAGCGCATCTTCGATGGTCAGTGCTGGCAACACCGGTGCTGCGATGGCGAGCGCGCTGTTGCGTATGGGTCGGATATCAGGCGTTGCCCGACCGGCGATCGCCACACCGCTGCCCGTATTCGGGGCAAACCCCTCGATTCTCATCGACGCCGGCGCGAATGCTGAATGCACCGCGGACTGGCTGTTGCAGTTCGCGCAGATGGCGACGGCCTATGTCCGCGCACGCTACGCGAATCAGAATCCGACCGTTGCGCTGTTGTCGATCGGCGAGGAGCCGACGAAGGGTAACACGCTGATCAAGGAGAGCCACGAACTTTTCGTCAGCGCCGAAGGAGTGAACTTCATCGGAAACGTCGAGGGACGCGACCTCCTCGTGGGCAAGGCCGACATCATCGTCACCGACGGATTTACCGGCAACGTTGCTCTCAAGTCTCTCGAGGGCGCGGTCGCAACGTTCAATGTGATGTTGCGCTCGGCGGTGAATACCTCGCTGTCTTCGCGTCTCGCTGGTCTGATGCTGAAGAAACCGCTCGCACCCTATGTGAGGGTGGTCGATCCGGAGAATACGGGTGGGGCGATGTTGCTTGGCGTTGAAGGGGTCTGCATCATCAGTCACGGCAGTTCATCTGCACGGGCAATCAAAAACGCGATCAACGCTGCAAACGAGATGGTTCGCCAAGATCTCGTCGAACAGGTACGTTCGGCAGTAGGTGGTACTGCCGGTGCCTACCGGTACCAAGCGAAATAGCCGTCGCGGCGTCTCTCCGGGTGGGAGTTGGCCGCATATGGGGCAAGAGGTCGCGTGCGGGTTGCCCGCGGGAGATGTGTACGCGAGGCAGGTTGACAGCGAAGACCACTAACATCACTGGTGCGTGTCTGTTGTGGCAGAGAAAAATCCAGCGCTAGCCGGATCAGTCTCGTCGGGTGACAAGGGGGGAACGCTGCGGTGTCGATGACCAATGAAGAGGTGCTTGCGCTCATCCAGAGAGAGCTTGCAGAGATCATGGAGATTGATCCCGCTACTGTCGTTCCTGCCTCGTCGTTCGCGGGGGATCTCAATGCGGACTCACTCGCGCTGATCGAGCTTGTCGAGGCACTTGAGACAGCACTTCGCATAGAGATCCCGGATTTCTACATCGATGATGACGATCTCGAGCGACTCGTTACCGTGGGTGACGTGGTTGCGTACATTGAGCGTCGCGCGAAGACCGGATGACGATCACATCGTCAATCTCGAGAATTTCGTGATGTCCAGCCGATACGCCACGGAGTGACAGGAGTTGCGCGAGATCACCAGTGAGAGCGCGGGTTTCCAGACTCTTTGCGTGCGCCTTGAACGATACATCGAGGACCGTTCGCTGCTGCGACTTGCACTTGTTCACCGTTCGTATTGTGCGGAGCATGCGGGACAACATTCCAACGAGCGCCTCGAGTTCCTCGGAGACTCCGTGCTCGGGTTCGTTGTTACCGACGAGCTGTACCGCAGCTTCCCCGATCTTCGTGAGGGCGATCTTGCGAGGATCCGCGCCGATGTCGTCAGTGCGGTGGCGCTCGCGCCGCTCGCGAGTTCGCTCGGCGTTGGCGAGGCGCTGTTGCTCGGTCGAGGTGAGGAGCATTCCGGAGGACGCGAGAAGCCCTCGTTGCTCGCCGATGCGCTTGAGGCGATCATGGGAGCGATTCTGCTCGCGTCGGGGACCGAGCGGGCGGCGGCGTTTGTCCGAGAGCTCACACAGGCGAAGATCGCCGAGGTGTCGCGGCGTTCAGTCTATGGCGACGCGAAGAATCGCCTCCAGGAGCTCGCCGCGAAACGACATATCGAATCGGTTTCATACACGGTGGCCGAGATCGGCCCCGATCACCAGAGGCGCTTCGTCGCCGAGGTGACCTTTGCAGGAGTAGTCGGTCGCGGCGAGGGGCATTCCAAGAAAGAGGCCGAGCGGCAGGCGGCGATCTTCGTGCTCGAGGCGCTCGAGCACTTCGGTGCCTGAACTGCCCGAGGTCGAGACGGTGAGAAGACAGCTCGAGGAACGCGTCCTTGGCGAGAGGATCATCTCGGTCTCGGTCACGGGGCGCAGGACGATCCGCAGACAGCCAAAGGAGGAGTTCAGCGCGCGCCTCGCATCGCGCACGATCGTTGCTGCGCGTCGCTGGGGAAAATTCCTGCTTGTCGATCTCGACGGGGGAGAGGTGCTCGTCATCCATCTGCGCATGAGCGGTCAGCTGCGTCTCGAAGAAGATCCGGATAACGCACCTAGCGCGCATACCCATGTCCGACTCGGACTCTCGTCCTCTCGCGAGCTGCGCTTTGTCGACCCGCGCACCTTTGGAGAGCTGTTCGTCGCTGACGATCTCGATGGGCGTGGCCTGCCGCGCGAGATCGCCCATCTCGGCTGCGATCCGATCGTCGAGGAGCTCTCCGGTGAAGCGCTCGGCCGACTGTGCGCGCACCGTCGGATTGCGCTCAAAACCCTGCTGCTCGATCAACGGATCGTGGCGGGAATCGGCAACATCTATGGAGACGAGATCTGCCATCAGGCTCGTGTGCGCCCAACGCGGCCCGCCGGGACTCTGACGAAAAAGGAGTACAGCCGGGTCGCGGCTGCGACGCGTGCGATCCTCGAGCAGGCGATTTGTGAACAGGGGTCGACGCTTGGTGATCAGCGTTATCGGGATCTTGTCGGCGGACTCGGCACCTTCCAGGACCACCACGAGGTCTATGGCCGAGCGGGCCACGCCTGTCATCGATGCGGGACGACGATCCGGCGTCAGATACTCGCTGGCCGCTCGGCGCACTATTGCCCGCGCTGTCAACGTTGAGGTGGAGTTCGTCTCGATTGCACCGCGTGCGACGCATGGTCGCTACCGCGTGGAAAAATGTGTTGGAATGCGCGATTCGCCTCTTTTTGCCCATGTCTTGGCGGGTAACGTGAGGTTGTTGTGTATCTCAAATCGCTGACCATGAAGGGCTTCAAGTCCTTCGCAGACCCGACCACCCTGGACTTCGAACCAGGTGTCACCGTCGTTGTCGGCCCGAATGGATCGGGCAAGTCGAATGTGGTCGATGCGGTCGCTTGGGTGCTTGGGGCCCAGGGTCCTCGGGTGGTCCGTTCGACGAAGATGGACGATGTCATCTTTGCCGGTACCGAAGGTCCGAACAGGCGGGCTCCGCTCGGACGCGCTGAGGTCTCGCTCGTCATCGACAACAGCTCCCGCCGCCTGCCAATAGATTTCTCCGAAGTCACCATTACGCGCACGCTGTTCCGTTCTGGCGAGAGCGAGTACGCGATCAATGATGTTCCCTGTCGACTCCTCGACGTCCAGGAGCTCCTCTCGGACACAGGCGTGGGTCGTCAGCAGCACGTCATCGTCGGCCAGGGCCAGCTGGGAGCAATCCTCGAGGCGCGTCCCGAGGAGCGCCGCATGGTCATCGAAGAGGCGGCTGGAGTCTTGAAGTACCGACGGCGGCGCGAGCGCGCCGTCCGCAGACTCGATTCCTCGGAGTCCGCGTTGATGAGACTGCAGGATCTGCTGCGCGAGGTGAGGCGTCAACTTCGTCCACTCGAGAGACAGGCCGCCTCGGCGCTTCGCTACGAAGAGCTCGACGTCGAACTACGTGCCCTTCGCCTCCATCTTTCTGGCCGCGAGGTCTCGGTGCTTGAGTCGCAGATCAAAGAGACGGCTGAAGCGATCGACTTACTCCATGGTCAAGAGTCACGGCTGCAGCGCGCCGGCGTTCAGATCGAGATGGAGATCGAGTCGGGCGAGAGTGAACTCGGCCGCTCTCTCGTCGAAGAGCTCGCACCGATGGTCGGCCGTTTTGATCAGTTGGCAGAGCGCACCAGGGGCATGCTCGCATTGATCAGCGAGCGGCGCAGAGCCGGTGCGGAGCTGACCGCCGCCCTCGATGACGTTGCCGGACTTGTCGCGCTGGAAGAATCACTCGTCCGCGTCGACACGGATCTCTTGCTCACCGACGAGGAGGCGACCGAACTCGGGCCCGAGTGGGAGCAGCTCGCCGTCACCGAAGGTTCGCTCGTCGAGGCAGAAGTCTCTCATGCAGAACTCTATAGCGATGTTGTTCCGGCGCAGATCATCGAGGCAGCCGCCGCGGTTCGAAGCGAGACGGCGAGCGCGCTCGAAGAGCTCGCATTGACGCGAGAGCGCCGTGCGCGTCTCAGTGAACGCCTTGAGACCCTCAGGCGACACAACGACGCGCTCGTCGAGGAGATCGCCTCGCTGACAGAGTCCGTTGGGGCGGAGCGCTTTGAACAGGTGGCCGCGACGATAACAAAGGAGGCAATCGGGGTTGAACTCGAGCGGGTCAGCTCCCGCTGCGACGAGGTCGAGCGTCAAAGGCATGGGGCAACGGAGCGGCTGTATGGCCTGATTGGACGCTTTGAAGCTCTCTCAAGCGCGCTCGACGAGACGCGTGCACGGGCCGGCGCCGAAAGACTCGCTTCGGTATCTGGAGTCCTTGGCGTGCTCGCCGATCTCGTCCGCTTTGAAGACCGCGATGCACTTGCAGTCGAGGCGGCGCTCGAGGGAACACTTGACAGCGCCGTGCTCGATTCGCCGACGACTGCGCGCGCGGCAATCGCTCACCTTCGAGCGCTCGAGGAGACCGGTTCGCTGCTCGTCTCGCCCGTTGAGCCCGCGCGAACCGAAAAAGCGCCCAACCCAACAGGTCTGCGGGCGTTCAATGAGCTGGTCACCAGTAAAAATGCACCGGTAACGGCGCTGTTGGAACTGCTTCTCGACGGTGTCTATCTCTGCGAAGAGGGCTCTGACCGCGCAATGCAGCTCTTACTGATGTATCCGCACGCGGTGATCGTAACGCGCGACGGCGATCGGTTCTCTCGTGCTGGATGGCGTATTGGTGCGGGGCGCGACGGAGCGATGCGCCAGATGCTCGAACGCGAGGCCGAACTCAAGGGTATGACACAGATCGAGGTCGATCGGCTCGTCCTTGATTTCGAGCAGCTGCGCGCCGAGCGTGAGACGTTGGTTGTGCGCCAGCGTGAGTCAGAGCGCAACCTCGACCGGCTCGTTGCAAATGTGAAGGCATTTGAATCGCGTCACTCGACGGTAATAACTCAGCTCGACGTGCTTGCCGCCGAGATTCGCGTGACCGAGAGAGAGATCGCTGAGATCGATGCAGTGGCAGCTCGGGTCGGTGATCGTGTGGCAAGTTCGCAGCGTCAGCTTGAGCTGTTCGAGACTGAAGAGTCCGCAGTACGCGAGCGCGCTGCAGCGGCAGCCGATGCGAGACGCGAACTTGAGAGCCGTGCACGCGCGGTCGGTGCGCTGCGTCGAGACCTCGAGGTGCGCGCGGCCGGGCTTGAGGAGCGAAGGCGACTCCTCATCGAACGACGCGTCGAGCTCAATGCGGAGATCATCGAACGTCGTGAGTCGCGTCTTCGCGCGCAAGAGCGACATGGTGACTTCGCGATCGAAGAGGTTGCCTACGAGGCGCTGGGACGCGAGCTTGAGCGTCTTGCGTCGATTCTCTCCAAACAGAGTAAAGAGATTGACGCTGAACGAAGCCAGAGGATCGAGGTCACCCAAGTGCTGCGCGAGCGTCTTTCGGTGCTCCGTGGCGACAGGGAGAAGACTCTTGCTGAGCGCGATCGTGTGCGCGATAGCCGCCAGGTCTTCGAGATCGAGCAGGCAGAGCGCAGGATCCGGCACGAGAACGCGATCGATCTGCTCACCAATGAACTTGGGGCAACCCTCGAAGAGGCTCTGCACGCGGAGCTCCCTGAACTTGCACCGGGTATCGACCCTCGCGAGCGACGCGAAATGCTTGAGCGCGAACTTGTATCACTTGGCCCGGTAAATCCGCTCGCGCGCGAGGAGCTACTCGTGCTTGACGCGAGGAATAGTTTTCTTGAGACCCAGCTCGAAGATGTTAGGAGCGCGCGACGCGAGTTGAATCAGGTGATCCACGTGATCGATGCGGAGATCGTCGATGTCTTCTCCCGGGCCTTTGCCGACGTGCAGCACCATTATGGCGAACTGATCACCGCGCTCTTTCCGGGGGGATCGGGCCAGCTTGTGCTGAGCGCACCAGACGACATGCTCACCACGGGAATCGAGATCGAAGCGAGACCCGCAGGTCGGAATGTGCGCAGGCTCTCCTTGCTGTCTGGAGGCGAACGGTCGCTCGTCGCGGTCGCATTTCTCTTTGCCGTGTTTCGTTCGCGGCCGTCACCGTTCTATCTCATGGATGAGGTTGAGGCAGCGCTCGATGAACCCAATCTGTTTCGATTCTTGAAGCTTGTCGACGAGTTTCGCAGTGAGGCTCAGCTCATCATTGTCTCTCACCAGAAAAAGACGATGGAGTATGCAGACGCGCTTTACGGCGTGACCATGCAGCCAGGCGGGGCCTCGCGTGTCGTCAGCGAACGCGTGCGAAAGGTCGCTCCAACTTCGGTGGCTGACATCCCCACCGCGGATACGGGCGCTGGCCAAAGCGCAGATCTTCGCTGATGCGCTTCCGGCGGAACCGAGAGGTCGAAACTCGAGGAGCCGAGGAAGATGGAGGCGAGTTCGGACAGAATCTTCTCGAAGGTGGAGAGTCCGGAGGGGTCAATCCTGCTGGGCTCGAACCTGCTGGGCTCGATCCTGCTGGGCTCGATTTTGTCAATCGTGACGAAGCGGGTTCGGGAGGTGATCCCAAGGTCGAAGACGATGAACTCGAACGCACCCGTCGCTCGCGCTTTGGTCGCTCGCGCGGTATTCTGCGCGCCCCGCTGCTCGGACTGGGGCGACGCCAGAGAGTTGATGAGAGGACGCTCGAGGAGCTCGAGGATGCCCTCATCCTCGCTGATGTGGGTCTCCCGACGGCGGAGTTCCTTCTCGATCAACTCAGGTCCAAACTGCGCTCGAAGGAGCTGAGCGGTGATTTCGAGGAGTTGATCCATGAGCTCGAGGCATCGATCGCCGCACTGTTTTCTGGTGAAGATCGAGAGCTGCACCGTTCGCACCTGCGTACCACGGTGTGGCTCTTTGTTGGCGTGAACGGTGTCGGCAAGACGACGACGATTGGCAAACTTGCGCGACGTGAGATCGCAGGCGGACACTCGGTCGTGCTCGCGGCAGGCGATACCTTCCGTGCTGCGGCGGGTGACCAATTGGCGCTCTGGTCGAAACGCAGCGGTGCAGACATCGTACAGGGAGCAGATGGTGCAGATCCCTCCTCGGTTGTTTATGACGCAATCGCCCACGCCCACGCCCGCGGAGCCGATCTTGTGCTCGCGGACAGTGCCGGGAGACTTCAGAACAAGTCCAATCTCATGGAAGAGCTGAAAAAGATCCGTCGCGTCGCCGACCGAGAGCCCGGCGAGGTGACAGAGGTACTTCTCGTTCTCGATGCGACGACTGGACAAAACGGCCTTGCCCAGGCGCGTGAGTTCGCACGCGCGGTCGGAGTGACCGGAGTGGTGCTCACGAAGCTCGATGGAACAGCGAAGGGCGGAATTGTGCTCGCGATCAGACATGAACTGGGTCTGCCGATCAAGCTTGTCGGCCTCGGCGAGCAGATCGACGATCTTGTTGTCTTTGATCCGATCGAATTTGCCGCGGCGCTGTTTGATGAGGGGACGCGCGGATAGGTCTTCTGGCGGTCGGTCCGGTGTTTTTGCGCCGCTGGAACCATCGAGATGTACGACTAACCTTGAGCCGGACATGTTCGAGACCCTGAGTGATCGCTTTGACCAGATCTTCACGCGCCTCAAAGGACGCGGCAGACTTGGCGATGCCGAAGTCGACGCGGTCCTCCGGGAGATCCGGGTCGCCCTGTTGGAGGGTGACGTCGCTCTCGAGGTGGCGCGCGACCTCGTCGAGCGCATCCGCGTGCGATGCTCCGGGGCAGAGCTCTCCAAGAGCCTGACCCCTGCGCAGCAGGTCATCAAGGTGGTCAACGAGGAACTCACCGCAACACTTGGCGGCGAATCGTTCACGTTGCGATATGCGTCGATTCCTCCGACGATCGTCCTGCTCGCCGGTCTGCAGGGTTCGGGAAAGACCACGGCCGCAGCCAAGCTCGCCATGTGGTTCAAACAGCAGGGTCGCCATCCGCTCCTCGTCGGTGCGGACCTGCAGCGACCAGCAGCTGTTGAACAGCTCAAGGTGCTTGGGCGCGAGGTCGGTGTCGCGGTCTACTCCGATTCCTCGGATCCCGTTGCCGTTGCGAAGCAGGGAGTAGCTGAGGCGGTGCGGGTGGGACGTGACGTCGTGATCGTCGACACCGCGGGACGGATCACGATCGACGCAACGCTGATGGACGAGGTCCGGGCCATTCGCGATTCGATATCCCCGAATTACACGTTCCTGGTGATCGACGCGATGACCGGTCAGGACGCGGTGCAGACGGCGAGCGCATTTCATTCGACGCTCGCACTCGATGGCGTCATTCTCTCGAAGATCGATGGAGATGCTCGGGGCGGCGCTGCGATTTCGGTCAAGTCCGTCGTCGGACGTCCGATCGTTTTCGTCTCGACAGGTGAACGCGTCGGAGACTTCGAGAGTTTTCATCCCGATCGCATGGCAGGTCGAATTCTTGGCATGGGCGACGTGCTCTCGCTGATCGAGCGGGCCGAGAGCGTCTATGACGAACAGGCGACATTGGCGACGATGGAGAGTCTGCGCCACGGTCGGTTCACCTTCGAGGACTTTCTCGAGCAGCTCCAGCAGATGAAGAAGATGGGGCCACTGTCGAGCGTGCTGAGCATGTTGCCCGGACTTCCCAAGGAGATGAAGAACGCCACCATCGAAGACCGTGACGTTGCGCGCATCGAGGCGATCATCCGCTCGATGACCCCGGATGAGCGGATCAATCCGGTGCTGATCGACGGCTCGCGCCGTCTGAGGATCTCCCATGGATCGGGCACAACGACGACAGAGATCAACAATCTCTTGCGTCAGTTCAAGGAGATGCAGAAGATGATGCGCTCCTCGGTGCTCGCAGGCGGTCTCGCGAGGGCCACGAAGGGCCGAAAGAAGAAGGGCGGTAGGGTGACACCGTCGTCCAAATAAGCAGGTCATCTGCGCTAAACTTTTGCTCCGTTCGGGCACGGGACAAATATGTCCCATACTTGGGTGCCCCAATGATCGCTAACCGAAAGAAAGAGAAGGGTTTGATGTGGCTGTAAAGCTCCGCCTGATGCGCATGGGCAAGAAGAGGCAACCGACCTATCGTGTCGTTGCCGCGGATAGCCACTCTCCCCGAGACGGTCGATTTATCGAGATTATCGGCACCTACCAGCCGCGTGAAGAGCCGTCGGTCGTGAATATCGACAATGAGAAAGCGATCGTCTGGTTGCAAAAGGGTGCTCAGCCGACCGAGACCGTCAAAAAGATTCTGGTCATCTCGGGTGCGTGGGCCGAGTTCGATCAGACACGTGTGGCAATGTCAGCGTCGAAGGCGAAGTCCCAAGACAAGAGCGCGTGAGCCACCGCCTTGACCAACTCTTCATCTGATTCATCGCTCTTTGAGGGCCCAGATTTCTCCTCTTCGGTCACTGAAAACGACGTCGACGCAGGGCTCGACGACGATCTTGGCGAAGATCTTGACGAAGATCTTGACGACGGATTTGGCGGCGGACTCGATGCAAGGCTCGACGACGGACCCGATGTTGGGGTCGACGGGATCGACGTTGCCTCCGAACGCGCGAACATCGCCATCGGGGGAACCGCGCAGGCGGTCCTTGAACATATCGCGCGACAGATCGTCGACGACCCCGATGCCGTCGTCGTTGACGCGGGGCCCGGTCGGAACGGTCTCAAGCTTTCATTGCATGTCGACCCTGCAGACATGGGTCGGATTATCGGTAAGCGTGGACGCGTCGCGCAGGCGCTCCGCACCGTTGTGCGTGCAGCGGGTGCGCGTGACGGGGCCGATGCCTCGGTCGACATCGTCGACTGAGCCGTCGCACATCGCGCCGATGGCGCTTCTCGAGGTCGCGAAGATTGCCCGGGCACATGGACTGCGTGGTGAGGTTGTCGTTGAGCTGCTGACGAATCGCGTGGAACGACTCCTGCCGGGCAGCAGGCTCACCACCCAGAGAACGCGCGAGTTTCCGGGCGCGAAGGACCAGTTCAGTTCTTTGGAGATCGTCGCGTCGCGGCCCTTTCAGCATCGCTGGCTCGTCACCTTCAGCGGTGTGAATAGCCGCGAGGAGGCAGAGGCGCTCCACGGAGTGGTTCTGCTCGCTGAGCCGGTCGTGGATGAGAACGTGCTCTTTGTCCACCAGCTGATCGGCTGCGAGGTGGTCGACCAGCACCAGTCGAGGTGCGGTACCGTCACCTCGGTTCAGGCAAATCCCGCCAGCGATCTCCTCGTTGTCGACGACCGGTTCTATGTCCCCGTCCGCTTTGTCACGGCGACCGACGAGACACATGTCTACGTCGACATACCTGATGGGCTGTTCGAACAGTGACGGATGGGGCGCGTACGGGTTCTGCTCAACCTCGGCCGGGGGAGCCATTGCGAGTTGAGGTCCTGACGATCTTTCCCGAGATGATCACGGACTACTGTGCGAGGAGCATTGTCGGTCGCGCGCAACATGAGGGGCATTTCGCGCTGCGCGTGCACGATCTGCGCGATGGGGCGATCGATGCGAGGAGAGGGGTCGATGATGCACCCTTCGGCGGCGGTGCCGGCATGGTGATCGGTGCCGAGCCGATCTTCGCGGTCATCGAACAGCGCATGCCTCCGAGGCCGATCATCTGGTTGAGTCCCTCTGGGCGACGTTTTGATCAACGCGTCGCGCACGAGCTTTCGCAGCTCGCGTCGGGATTCACGCTCATGTGCGGTCGCTATGAGGGCATCGACCAGCGGGTGATCGACGAGCTCGTCGATGACGAGATTTCGATCGGGGACGTGGTGCTCTCCGGTGGTGAGCTGGCGGCGCTGGTGGTGATCGAGGCGGTCGTGCGCCTGGTGCCCGGTGTTCTCGGGAATGACTCCTCGATCGTCGAGGAGAGCTTTGCCAACGGATTGCTCGAATACCCCCAGTACACGCGACCGGCCGAATTTCGCGGCATTTCGGTCCCGGAGGTGCTGCTTGGTGGAAATCACGCCGCGGTGAGGGAGTGGCGCCATTTCATGTCCCTGGTGCGTACGCTCGAGAGGCGGCCCGACCTGATCGAGGCCCGGGGAGGGCTGAGCGGAGCCGAGGTAGAGTTGCTCTCGCATTACGGCTATTCTCTAGGGACCACCGTTGAGGTTTCGGCAGGGAATTTTTCGACCGCAGCCTGCGGTGATGCGTCTGTTGAGGAGAGTAACGAATCATGAACCCGACCGATCTTGTCGATCGCGACACCCTGCGGGATGACATTCCCGAGTTCCGCCCCGGTGACACCCTCAAGGTGCACGTCCGCGTTGTCGAGGGGAATCGCGAGCGGGTACAGATCTTCCAGGGAGCCGTGATCCGCCGTCAGGGATCTGGCGCGAGGGAGACCTTCAGTGTGCGCAAGATCAGCTTCGGGGTCGGAGTCGAGCGAAGCTTCCCGGTGCACTCTCCGATTATCGCAAAGATTGAGGTCGTCGCCCAGGGTGACGTTCGCCGCGCAAAGCTGTACTACCTGCGTGACCGCGTCGGCAAGGCGGCAAAGATCAAGGAGCGTCGCACGAATTAGTTCCTCGGCTGCGGTGTCTGTGTCGAGCGTTGGGATCACAAGCAGAGCAATGCGAGCCTGTCGCGATGTCCGGTAGGTGAGGCGCGTTGGGCGCTGAAGAGGATCTCGAGCGGTTTGAGGCAGAGATAGAGCTTGCGCTTTACGAGGAGTACCGCGCGGTGCTTCCGATGTTCCGCTTCGCGGTGGAGACCGATCGCCGTTTCTATCTTGCGAATGAGGTCAATGTCACCCCGGCTGGGACGGGTGCAACGACCTATTTCACCGTTCAGTTGCGCGATGCCTGGGTCTGGGACATGTATCGTCCAACGCGCTTTGTCCCTACGGTCAACGTCGTGACCTTCAAAGACGTCAACGTCGAGGCGCTTCCCGAGGTCGAACTCTAAACCGAAGTTCCCCCCACTGGTTCGGCGAGCACGGGCATCTACCTGCTGTTTTATGGCGATGGTCAGGAGAATTACTGACTACATGTAACCGAGGCGGTGCGAAAGCCCAAGGAGTTCAAATGCCCGACGCTGGATAG
>DATKRV010000033.1:0-9898 GCA_035532075.1 Acidimicrobiales bacterium
ACGAGCTGTCGCCAATCGATGGGTGGGCATCCTGCATGGTTGTCTCGCATCCCAGACGCTCTATGACGAGGAGATCGCGTGGAGACAGCCAGAAGAAGTCGCCGCTTGACAGTTAGAGCCGTGGGATGTCTAAACACTTGCAAAACAGCGATGCGATACGCAGTAGAAATGCCTGGACGCAACAGACACTGCGGATCGTCTACTTGCGGGGAAGTGTTTCAGCGATACGCAATGGACAGTGTGAGCAAGCTTGAATGGCTAGTGCGTCACTGCAGACGTTTGCGATGCTGACAGTTACTTTTTGTTCGAACGTATGTCACGCATGTCACGCGTATCGCCGACTCGGGAACGGTGGCGCGACGTGAGAGGGCTGCTACGACGCGTCATTCTGTCGCGGCCCAATTCCGCGAGCGTTTTCGGGCACTCGCATCTTGATCAGTCGAATGGCGTTGGGGGTCCACGTCGGAGGACCGAGATGTCGGTTCGGAGCTTGGGATGCTTGAGCCTTCAGAGGGGGACTCGAAACTTAGCTCCGCGCACTTTTTCAATACATAATGTCTGGTCGGGGCTGTCCTCGGTGGCATGAACATTCTGAGCCTTGATCGGAAGTGACAAGGGAAGCTAGGGTCACCGAGCGGCGCTTTCGTTGAACTGACAGCCTCAGATTGACCCTAAAAGCGGAGTTGTAGCCGTCCGAAGTTTCGCGGCCTTAGCTACCGCGCTTCTGTGAGAGGACGTCCAGGATGCCCTTCGAGAGCCCCGACGAGAATCTTGGCGATATCCTCAAGAGGATTGCCAGCGGCAGCATCCAACTACCTGACTTTCAGCGGTAATGGAAGTGGGATGACGACCACATCGCGAGCTTGTTGGCAAGTGTTTCACTCGCTTATCCAGTTGGGGTAGTTATGACGCTTGAGACAACCGGTGCAGCTATCGGCTTTGCTCCCATTGCGCTCTCCGGTGATGTTGCGTCCCGGAACGATCCCGACGAACTTCTCCTTGACGGACAACAACGGTTGACTTCGCTGTTTCAGGCACTTCTATCCCAGCAACCGGTAGAGACCACCGATTCAAAGCGCAAACGAATGTCACGCTGGTATTACATCGACATGGCGATGGCGCTCGACCCTGAAGCGGATCGAGAAGAGGCGATTGTATCCGTGCCTTCCGACAAAAGGCTTCGAGACGATTTCGGTCGAACAATTGCCGCCGACTACTCAACGACAGCGCTTGGATGCGCTGCCGATCTGCCCCCCGAACTGGGCTCGCTCTTTCCAGTCCTTTAACATTTCAGCCGCCAAGGGAGACAACGGTACGACTCCTACACGACGCCCTTTCGGAAGACCTTCGCCCCTTTGGTTTCCAGCACGATAGAGCGATCGACGAATATGCACACGGGCGCTCTCAAAATCGATGTCAGACCATCGCAGCGCTGCGACTTCGCCAAGACGGGCAGCTGTCATAACGAGAAGCCTCATGAATTGACCGTTCACCTCGTCATCTTCGTCAGCCGCGGCAATCATACGACGGACCTCATTCTTAGTGAGGGCGCTGTGCTCTGGAGGCGAAAGAGTTGGTTTGCGAGCGAGTTGTGCGACGTTTACGTCGACCCACCGCCAACGAACAGCTTCACTTAATGCAGACGACATGACCGCGACTATTCGACGAATTGAGCTCGCGGCGAGGTTACGCTCGTGCAGTTCCATCATCCACTTCTCGATATCTCTCACATCAAGATCGGAAACCTGCTTGGAACCAAAACGCGGCTTCAGGTAGCTATCGACAATTCGTTGGTCCGCATGGATCGTCCGCGCTGCTCGATCGTGCGCCTTCAACGATCGCATGTGTTCATCTAAAAGTTGGGTGACTGTGACGGATCCGCGCTTTAACGTGTCTTTCTCAAAATCTTTTTTGAGTTCGTCAAGTTGACGCTCTGCCTCGCGCCTTCCGTCGGCGCGAACAACGCGCTCTCGTTGACGGGGATTTCCCGTGAATTCGTCAGTGCCTAAGAAAATACGGAGTCGCCACTTTCCTGGTGCAACCCCGACCGCTGATCCTGTACCCTGTAGTCGCCTGATTGCCATTCCGAAATTAAGGGTGGTATAGGGTTGGGACCGGCCAGAAATACAAAAGTCCTAATGGAGAGGTGCGAGAGCGGCCGAATCGGGCTCACTGCTAATGAGTTGATCTGGGAAACTGGGTCCGAGGGTTCAAATCCCTCCCTCTCCGCTCTGTGATGTGGCAGGGTTTCGCGGACAGGTGATCTGAAGCTCGGAATTGCTCGGCACAACACGTTCAGCAGGTTCAACCCGCGACAACGCGAATACAGCAAACGCAAACTTCGCGCAAACCTGCCTCTGATCTGTCTCCGTCACCTTACGCCACGCATGTCTGTGGCGCGAGATTCGTTTTCAGCGACCGCGCGATGACCGAGTCATTCCCGGTTTACACAGAAAGATACGACGCGCTGACAATTGCACCTTCTGGCTGTTAGGGACAGGCGTAATCGTTGTCAAAGGTCGAAGTCGTCCATTGGGTGACCAAGACCGTACCGGCGGTGAACGATGTTTGAGCGCAGTTCGTTGCCGCCCCGGTCGAGGACGTCGCCCCTGGTATCCAGTTCGGAATTCCAACGAGCGTTCCAGAATTCGTTGAGGTGCCTCCTGTGATCTGACTCCACTGCGAAGAGGTTGAATAGGCCCCAATACGTGTTGCGCCGTTCCCGGAGAGGGCCGCGATCATCCCCTGGAGATCTGCAACATTCATCGCCTGACCACTTGTTCCGCTCTGCCAAGTGTTGGCCGTCTCGACATCGAGCCACCACGGGTAGCCACCAGCAGCATTCGGGACAGTCGCGGCACCCATCTGTGCATTAATGGCATTGGCAGCATCTGTCAGCCAGGTGGAATCTTGGGTTGCCTTGTTAAATCCATAGAGCCACGCGCACGCCGGCGAATTCGCTCCAACGGTATCGATCTGCCCTCTCAGCGTCACCGTCGTCGTGTCGCACGTTCCATCGTTTGGCGTTGATCCTGACGTGGGCCAGTCTGTGATCAGAGTGTGGCCATAGACATTTCCCGGATCGGCGGTGTTCACATACAGCGAGGCCGTCGGTTGGGATGATGTCCCGAGGGACGTCGTAACCGCCCAATAGAGTTCGCTCTGTGTGTAATTCGGGTAGGACGCGGATGGCCCCAAACAGGAATTGAGATCATTCGCGAGGCCACCATTGACTCCCACGATTCCAAAGGTCTGACCCGTTGGAAGCGTCACGCCACATTGTGGATACGAAACGTCGATACCCATCAAGGGCCCACTGCCTCCACTACCTTGAGCCGGTTTGGCGGCATATGCCGGTACGACCTGCCCGAATACCATCGCGGCGACAAACGTGCCAATGGTCATCCGTCGCACTGACGTCGACATCAGGAATTCCCGCCCCATCTGGATCTCCCATTCCGGCTCCGAAGAGGGCTACCGTACCCAAGAATCTAAAGCTCAGTCATACCGAGTGCAAGGTGGGTCACGACTCTCAGCGTTGAACAGATTCATCCAATCAACCATGATTCAGCCAACTTGGACTCTTTCTCGAAACCACCGAAACGTCAATGCCCTTCGCGTCTCCAACGATTGACGCGGTCCTAATGTCCAACCGAGACATGCATCAGACATTGTTGCCCACATTCAACCCGGAATTACGCCATCTAATCTCCCGGACTAGCCTGCCGACTCGCCACCTCTGCGCCCTAAGGTAGTGTCAGCACTACGCGCTCGTAGCTCAATTGGATAGAGCATCTGACTTCGGATCAGACGGTTGGGGATTCGAATTCCTCCGAGCGCACCAGGCGCCTTCGGCAATCAGAATATTCGACTCACTGTCCCACAAATACACTGCGCGCCAATCGACGATGCCAAGATCCGAACCGAAACAAGTCCCGGAAATTTCCCCACGTCGCGAGAGCTGACAGATTCTGCTCAATACTGTCGTTACTCACCTTTGAGCACCGAGCAGTTCTCGAGTACGAGACCGACACGTTCTCCAGCGACACGGGTCGGCATACCTGACTCGAATGCACGCAGCTCAACGCCACTCGATGTCACAATACGCACCTCACTACGTCCGTCATTGAGGACGGAACGGATGATGATTCCTTCCTGATCTCCGCCATCTACCGAAGTCAGCCGGATCGCCTCAGGTCGAGCAACAAGAATTGCCCGCTCTTCGAAATCGCACCTGCTGGTACGCGCGATGATCTCACCAAAGTCGTGCGAAAGCCTTGCAACAAGCCGGCCATCCCGAAATTCGACAATCTCAATGTCAAAGACATTGAGGGCGCCCATGAATCGGGCAACGAACCCGTTTGCAGGATTGTCGTGGAGCTCCAGCGGACTCGCACACTGGGCAATTGCTCCATCGCCAAGAACGACGATTCGATCGGCTAGCGCAGTTGCCTCACGTTGGTCATGAGTGGTGATCAACGTGGTCAGGTGACGCGCACGGACCACATCGCTAATGAGCGATTGCAGCTCATCGCGTCTCGCTGCATCGACACTCGACAGCGGCTCGTCGAGCAAAAGGAGCTTTGGATCACCGGCAAGCCCGCGAGCAAGTGCAACGCGTTGTTGCTGACCTCCCGATAGCGAGCCCGGAGATCGGTTCTCGAGTCCTTTCAGTCCCACTTGATCAAGAAGTTCGTCGGCGAGTCTGTTTCGTTCCATTTCACCGACCCCGCGCGTACGCCACGGATACGAGACATTCTCTCGAACACTCATGTGGGGCCACAGCGCGTACTGCTGGAAAACAAAACCAACCCGACGATGCTCTGGTGCAACGCTGTACTGCCCGTCGGCGACAAGTTCACCATCGATGAGCAGCGATCCAGAAGATGGATCCAGAAAACCTCCGAGTGCGCGCAAAAGGCTTGACTTGCCACTACCTGATGGACCGACAATCGCGACAAGCTCTCCTGGCTCGATCGCCAGGTCAATATCTCGAAGTATAGCGTGACCGTGGTATCCAATCGAAACATTACGAAGTTCAACCGCGCAAGTGTCCGGTGCCTGCGGTTGCGGCCCCATCCAACTGGTTCCTTGAGATTCGCTCACTCTTGCCACGGTGGCACCTCGATACCCGCCTCGGCTGCGACAATCTTCCGACTCGATCTGGCAAAAAGGGCGACGCCCGCTACGAGCGCCGTGATCACCGTCACAACCATTGCAAGCGACGCCGTAAGTGCTGTCTGACCCGCCTCTTCGGACGCGAGAACGGCCACTGCGAAGGTCTGAGTCGACGGTCCATAGAGAAGTGACGACATCGTGAGCTCGTGGATCCCCAGGAGAAAGACGATCGCGAAAGAAGTGACGATTCCGGGTACCAATACCGGCCAGATCACGTCTCGCGATGCTCTTCGCGCTGAGGCGCCACTTGCTCGGGCAGCGTGAACGAGATCATCAGAGAGACCTCCCATTGTCACCGCTGAAGTCCGTATGCCAATCACCGCAAATCGTGCGACGTAAGCGATCAGAATGATGAGAAGACTTCCGTACAGCCAACGTTGCCATGCAAGCAGGATCGCAATCGCGACTACAGATCCCGGGAGAGCAAAGGGGAGCGATAGCAGTGTCGACGAGAGGGATGCGAGCCGAGTTGACCTGCGATTCCAAAGCGCAAAAACTGCTCCGCCGGTCGCGACGATTGCGGCAGCCACAGCAGAAATCAGTGCGCTGCGACCGAGTGCGGAAATATTTGATCCTGACAATGCGCTGATATAAGCGCTCGCCACCCAGTGACTCGGTGCAAGTTCAAGGCGAAATGCGGGACTGACCGAGGTGATGTACAGCGCGATGAGCGGTATCACCGTGGTGAGGACAAGGATAAAAAGACACCCCGAAACTGCGAGTTTGCGATAACGGCCAAACGCAATGAGCGGTCGCGCCGAACCTGCATGTCCGGCCGCTCTCTCCATGCTTGAGCTTGTCCGAGAGACTCGATTCGAGGTAAAGAGAAGGATGATCGCAAGTAGCCCAAGCACCGCCGACAGAGAACTCGCGGAGGCGATCGCGTGTGAACCCCCGGCAAAACTGAGATCAGAGTAAATCAACGTCGTCACGGTGGAATAGCTCGCAGGAATTGCCAGGATTGCCGGGATACCAAAGTCCGAGGCCGAGCTCACAAAAACAAGCAACATTGAGCCAAAGATGGCGGTCTTGACGAGGGGAAGCGTGATCTCCCAGAGGACCCGCGCCGGAGCCCGGCCAGCGATACGTGCCGCGTCCTCGAGTTCGCCGATGCGTCCTGAACTCAAAGCCGCGAGAACGAGGAGGTACGCGAGTGGAGCTCCCTGAAGTCCTAACAGGAGCGCCACTCCAACCGGACCGATGATCCACCCCGCAGAGAGATGAATGACCTGATCAGTCAGTCCCGCCTGCGTATATGCGTCGAGCCAGGCAAGTCCGATGACATAGGCAGGGATGATCAGCGGCGCAACCCACGCTCCGGCAAACCAGCGCCGGTATGGAAGGTCGCTCCTCGCGATGAGGAGGGCCATTGCCACACCCAGCAGAGTTGCGAGAGCTGTCGCAGCAGCTGAAACCTCGATCGTATGAAGAAGCGCCATCGCCACCGGGCGCGTCGAGATCGTATGCCACGCCCCGCTCGGGCCCAAGGGTCCGGCAAGAGCGGAACGAATGAGTTCAAAGAGTGGATATCCGACAAGAAGGAGCGCAATGAGAAACAAGCTCCCCGTCCGAAGACGATTCAGCGGACGTTCGATGGGAACTCCTTTGTACCGAGACGGCGTAACCTGACGCGACGACTACCCAAAAATACCTGAGAAGTCGCTCAGAATCGATGTCTGAAACTTCGTGATTCTGTTCCAGTTCACGTTCAGCTGCTTCTCATGCTTTGGCATGGGGTAGGCAGGAGTCGCACCAAAATACGCCGCGTCATATCCGAGTTTCGCCGCTTCGATCTGACCCTGGCGCGATACAAGCCAGGTCACGAATGCTTTCGCGGCCGTAGTATTCGCGGTTCCCTTGGTGATTCCAACGGTGGCCGGGCAGGGAACGGTTCCATCCTTTGGCCAGACGACCGAGATGTTTGCATGTTGAGCCTCGAGGCTACGGGCAACACTATCGAGCGTGACCCCAACAAGAACCTTGCCGCTTGCGACATCGGTTCCCGTCGTCGTCGTTGACTGCTCGACGCGCACACCATTTGCCTTCAGTGTCTGGAAATACTTCCATCCATACAGCGTGCGGAGCTCTGCCGCCCAACCGAACGTCGTTCCCGAATAGCTTGCGCTTCCGATCGCCAACTGACCTTTGAGCGCTGTACTCGTCAGATCGGACCATTTCTGCGGAGGATTCGCCATACCGGGATGCTCAACCATCACGGTCTCGAAGGTGAACGCGCCGACCCAATCCTTGCCCGAGTAATTCGCAGGAACCCTGCGACCCTTCAGCGATGGCTTCCATGAACCAAGAATTCCTTTTGCCGCAATTGTGTCCATATCCGTAGGATCTGCAAACAGGACAACATCGGCCTCGATGTGTCCAGTCTGTTGCTGGGCCGAAAGCTGAGTCTCCAGACTTCCAGTTCCAGCAGTCACCATGGTGACCTTGATGTTTGGATAGATCAGCTTGAACGCGTTCGCAAACCCCGCACCGCCCTGAGTGGTGAGAGCTGCATCGACGGTGATGGAACCCGTCAACGCCGTATCCGCCGTGATCGCATTCTTTATTGTGTGGACGTTCGACGAGGCAGTTGCACCGGATGCAACTGCGACACCGGCAAGCGTCATGAGGGCGCTCGCGACCACACCGATCTTCGGGCGAATTGAACGGATCTGATTGTTCTGGATTCGAGTCATAGTGCACATTGTTGCGCAATTGTCCGAGCGCGTTCGGATAACGCGTCGAGTAGGGGGTTTTTGTTGCGGCGGCGACTGGGTTTACGCGAATACAACAGATAAATACCGATATTTCCGCATCTGCGCCCATCTCAGGGAGAAAACCGGATCCCTACAGGTACCTCTCCCTGGGGGCCAGTTCCTTTCCTTTGCCATTGGAGGCACTCAAACGCTCAACGCGCCGAGCTCTTGAGCACCAATTTCCACAGGGTAGATCGCCGAGAAAATCTCGTCACGACCAGCGATCCAATACCATGGTCACCCGGTGCCAAGAATCGGATCGACAATTCGCGCGCTGGTTCGCTCCGAGAACGCGGCCGACACTATCGTTTCGTCGGGGCGATTGACTCCAATAGCGCATGCCGCGAGGGTAGGAACCGAAATGGGACTCACCAAACCACCAAGATCTTCACGGGCCGCGGCGCCTGAAGAAAACATGAAGGCATGGTCTTGGGCAGCCTTTAATTCCACCTACCTCCCGGCGCTGATCCTCGCAATGGGCACCGGCATTGCAATCCCGGCAATTCCGGCAATCGCAAAGTCCTTCCATGTCAACTTCGCCGTTGCGACCGGCGTCACCACCTCATTTTTGATTGGAAATGTTTCGGGAGCCCTACCAGCGGGGTGGCTGATCGATCGATTCGGTCGCCGTCGCATCATGCTCATGGGTCCGATCCTCACTGCTCTTATGGCATTCGCTGTCGTCCTCGCCCGCACCTACCCTCAACTCCTAATGCTTCGCTTCGCCGACGGTTTTGCAACTCAGCTTTGGATGATGGGTCGGATCACAGGGATCTCGCATAGTTCGTCTGCAGACCAACGCGGACGCCAGATCAGCTGGCTGTTCGGAATGGACAACTCCGGTCGTGCCCTCGGTCCGCTGATCGGAGGATTCATGGCAATCTCATGGGGCGTCAGGTCACCATTCATCGCCTACGGAGTACTCTCTCTCCTTGCACTGATCCCCGCATATCGTTACATCGGAGACACTCCAAGAAAGAAAGCCGTCTCGAACGCAAGCGGCGCGGGCTCTGCGCCTTCGCGACCGTTCACCTACCGACAACTCGTCACGACGTACGCGAACTATTTCGCGATTGCACTCTTCGGAGCATTCTCTCGAGGTCCGATGCAGGCGGGGCTGCTCAATATCTATGCGGCGTTCCGATACCACATGAACCCAAGCGAAATCGGCTATCTCGCGGCTGCCTCGGCTGGGATCATGCTGCCGGTCGGGTTCGTCACCGGATGGGTCATGGACCGTTACGGCCGAAGGCTCACCATGATTCCGGGATACACCGGAGTGTTCCTTACGATGGTCGGCCTCGCGCTGATCGCGTTTCTCAATCTCTCCCCCGTTGACTACGTCGTTGTCTTTCTCATTGCTTCGCTGTTTCAGGGAATCACCAACGGTGCGGTGCAGACCATCGGCGCCGATGTCGCGCCCCGTGAAGTTCGGGGGAAGTTTCTCGGCCTGTGGCGTTTTACTGGCCAAGGGGGTGTCGCCCTTTCACCAATCATCTTCGCCTCCCTTGCGGCCGCAGTGAGCTACGGAGCATCATTCGTGTTCATCGCAGGTTCCGCCGCATCGGTAGCACTCCTTGTGATCTTCAAAATGCCAGATACCCGCTCGAGTGAAACCGTTCTTCCTACCTCGCGACCACGCGAAGGACCTGCTCTACCCGCGAAAGACCCAATTCCAGCAACTGAGGAGGATGTCCCGAGTTCCGTAGAACTTCGGTGACGGCCCTGTGGTCAATCAGGCCACGGCCTGATCATATTCGACGGATATGTCAATCTCCTTCGCGATTATCGCGTCGAGCCTCTTTCGTAGCTCTGGCAGGTGCATAAAGCCATTGACCTTGCGGAACTGCTTGGCTGCCTCACCCATGCCAGCCGCGCACCAACGAAGCGCCATCTGACCATCGCGCCAGCGCTTCACGTTTGACGAGTGGTCCCGACAGATCTCGATCATCGACTCGATTGCGTTC
>DATKRV010000034.1:0-6837 GCA_035532075.1 Acidimicrobiales bacterium
CCTGACATGTCGTCTGGAAGTCCAAAGAATGGAAGCTTCTCCAACTTCGGGTTTGACCAACCTGGTGTGACAATGCCATTCGGGAGTTCAATACTGTGAAAGAAATATGATTCCTGATCTACAAGTCTCTTCACCCACTCTCCGCGTGTGATTCCCTTATATTCGTCTTCGCTAACGGTCATGAGATCCCTTTGCATTACTGTTAGGAGGCAGCAAATTATAAACAGATTGCTACTGAGATCAAGAGCTGCCGCGAGAAGCGATTTAAAGGTGATTGGGGGACTGTCGGATCTTGTTTCGTGGGGCCGGAGGGGATCGAACCCTCGACCGAGGGAATATGAGGCCACGGGGAGTTGTGTCAGCGCGTTGCTATGCATCGCAGGGGATCGCAATCTTGCGATTACCAGGATCTATTTCGCTAATACTGAGACTCGGTGTGACTGCTTGATTCAGAGTGCGACGCGAATAGTTGGCTCGCATCAAACCAGCACAGACGCAGAACCGGGAGTGGTCATCGACTCCGGTCAGGCACTTGAGCTCGGTGCCGTCTGAGAGCATGATGCCACCGACGATGTCCATCTGCCACAGCTCCATCGGTCGGCCCCGCTCCCAGCGCTTGTAGTTCACAAGGCGTTTCTTTCGCACCTTGGGATCGATCATTCCGGCCTGCACAAGCGCCCGATAGATCCCGCGTTCTGATGGAACCGGGTCGACGCCCTCTTTCCCAAGGTGATGAGCGATCGTGCGTTGCCCCCAGAACGGATGGAGCCGTCGCATCTCCAAGACGCGCGCCTCGGTGACGCCGTCCATCTGGTGTGGACAGTGTCTCGGTCGATGTGACTGGTCACCGAGCGCTCCAATCCCACCGAGTTCATAGCGCCGAAGCCACGAATGCACGGTCTGTCGGGAGACGCCGTATTTCTCGCCAATCTCGGTCACCTTGAAACCATCTCTGATGACGCCCATGACGGCGTCGTAGCGCTGTTCCACTTTGCTGATCTCCATGAGCACTCGGGCCACCTCCTCGTCGGCAGAAACAGCCGACCACGGGGTGGGGCGAGGTGTAAAGCATCAACTGTCATCGCGTAAATGATCAGGTGTCCTCAATGTGGAAAGGATCACCCGTGTGCATACACTTGTTTCGTGGGCCCGGAGGGGATCGAACCCTCGACCAAGGGATTATGAGGCCTCGCGAGGTGGTATCAACGGGTAGTAGTCAGTCGCAGCGGATTGCAAAATCACAGCTCAACGAATTAATCGAGTCGAATTTGCGACCCACCGCGACTCCGGGAGATTAGTTGGGACAGACGATGTTGGCTCGCGTGTTGGCTTTTATTCTCGTCTAACTCGCACAAAAGAAGTCAACTCCGGAAGTAGTCCTGCCGACTGGAAACACCAAATTGGGGCCTGCTGAACACGTAAGTTTCTTGCTTGGGCTCTCATAAAGAGTCGCCGAAAGGTCATACGAGGCAGCAGAGTAACCAGAATTGACATTGATGCGACCCGAGTAACTCCCAGTGCGAGTAACCCATGCATAGGAGTCGTGCTCGATGATGGAGTTCTTCGCCTCGGAGACATTGTTACCGTGAGGCTGAATAACCAGCAGCCCGGACACAGCTGGGCTTTTGCCATTTTTCGATGTCGTGGTGACCGTTCCTTCGATAACGGTTGGGGATGAAATGGGCATTGGTCTTACCTGCGAAGCAGGAGGAGGGGTTACGTGAAATTTCACGTTGAAATTTGAGACCAAGATTGTCGATGTTTGTGACACGGTGCTCGCCCGGCCATCAACGGACTGTGACGCGGTGAGTTTGACCGTCTCCGTCGTGCGCGCCTGCAAGATCTCGCCACGCGAGTCTGTCCACACGGTTACGGGCGTGGTCATCGGCGGCTCAAATGGAATGGGGGAAGCCAAGAGGTAGGTAAGGCCGACGAACCCCAAGGGGAAAGCCTGGTCTTCCTTGTAGAGCTCAACGAGGCTGACCGTCGCGCGATATTCCGTCGTTGTGAAACCAGAAATCTGAGCAGCACCAATGTCAGAGATAGGGCCAACCGCGGCCCCTCGGAATGCGGCGAGCGAGTTCAACGAGCTTTTCGGTGAGTACATAGCGACCGAATTTGAAGGAGCACGAACTGAGAACCACGTCCCCGAGGGACTGCCGAGGTTTGAATACTCGATTCCATTGACCACTTCAGAACACGTTTCACCTGATGTTTCACCTGAAGATCCGCACCCAACATTTTGCCCTAGAGAGAGGGTCTCCTTAGAGGAGAAGGTTCCTCGGATGAACGAGACCTCCCATCGCTGGATATTGTTTCCCGAAAGTGGTCCGCCATTTCCTTGATCGTCAGTTGAAATTGAAAACACCTCCGAAGAGGTGTTGGCAGGTGGGGCAGTCGACTCCGAATGGGCCCGACTCTCACTCGATGAAGCCATAGCCGTCGTCGATGCATTCGCCCCAGTTAAGTCCATTGCACCGTTGGCACCAAAGGCGATCAAGGTAGCGAAAACGAGCGCAAACCCGGTGAAAGGCCCGGGGTTACTTCGGCCTTTAGAGGAGAGTGGATCATGATGCGATGGCGATACTTTGGAATTAACGATCCTCAAGGCAACCTCCCCGGCAAGCATGACACCCATGTTGCTTTGGTCAGGGTTGCACGGGGATTACGAAATGTCAACGAAGGAGATATCTAGCTGTATTGACCATAGACGTTGTCTGCAGAAACGTTTGGGAGCCGGCTCATACCATCCGCAACTACCAACACCGATTCCGTCGTGTCCGGAAGCGGGCCAAGCGGTAGAATTCCTCTATGTCCTTTGAACGAATCACAGTTGACCCGACCCGCATGCGTGGACTGCCCTGTATTCGCGACACGCGTGTGACAGTTGCAGCGGTATTGGGACGGCTCGCTGCTGGACGGGACATCGACGAGGTACTTGAGGATTTTCCGTACTTGGATCGCGAGGATGTCGTCGCTTCCCTTGAGTTTGCGGCTGCCGCGGCTCAAGAGCGCGAGCTTCCTTTGGCTTCTTCTCTTTGAGATTCCTCATTGATGCGAATCTGTCGCCTCGCGTCGCGCGTCTCTTGAATGACATTGGTCATAGCGCCACCCATGTGGCTGATATCGGCCTGCTCTCCGCTGACGATCTCACAATCCTCGAGTACGCCGCAACGAACGATCGAATCATAATTTCTGCTGACGCGGACTTTGGTGCGTTGCTCGCACTGGGCGAGCGTACGAAACCTTCGTTTGTGTTCCTCCGCTCTTCCGATCATTTGGCCCCAGATGCTCAGGTAGAGCTCGTGCTGTCAAACCTTGAGAACATTGCCGTGGAACTCGAACGTGGCGCGATCGTGACCTTCGCTCACGGTCGATTGCGGGTTCGTTCTCTTCCGGTAAGTGAATAACGCTGATATCACGCGGCGCATTTGCCGATCGCATCACCAAATTGAGGAGCTCACATTGCGTGCTGCGCTCAACGCTGAGTTTAAGTTCGATCTACTTGATCACTTATAGAAACATTTCACAGCACGTCTTCGATTTCAATGAATTTGGTCATTGTGAGGTCCCGACCCCAGGGCTGCAGGTCCAGGGGTCGGGACCTCTTCAACAGTTGCAGAGCGTATGAGTGCGTCGCAGTGCGTGTCACTGATCCATTTCCGTCTACGGAGATTCGGTAGCTCGACCAGTAGGTCGATGGAATCAGCTAGTGGCCATGGGAACGATGGTCGACCAAACGGTGCTCGAGGGCATCATCTCGACGTATGGGTCGAAAGGCGGCTGGGAGGGATTTGAGGCTCGCGGGCGGTCGTGTTCGTGGTGTCGAGAACCGATTCGGCTGAATTCCTTGACCTCGAGAGGGGGTACTGAGTACTTCAAAGCTTGTGGTAATCGGCGATCCACGCGTTGTCGCGCCTGTGCCGATCGTTACCGGATGGACGCACGGGTGCTCGTGCTCGCGGGCCTCGACGGCGGGAAGGGGATCCCCGAGGAGATCAGATCGCATCCGGTCGTCTTTGCGACCCTTACTGCACCCTCCTTTGGTGCCGTGCACCGGAGTGTCTCTCGCAATGGAAGGATCCTTCCCTGTCGTCCTGGCACGAAGGGCCCTTGTGTCCATGGTCGTCAGCGCAACTGTGCGATGACCCATGGGGAGCACGACAAGATTGTTGGAGAGTCACTCTGTCCCGATTGTTATGACAACACGGGCGCTGTCCTTTTCAATGCCCTCGTTCCCGAGCTCTGGAGACGGGTGACGATCACGACCCGTCGCAACCTCGCTCGGCTATATGGGCGTACCCAGGGAAACTTCAACGAGGAGATCCGTCTCTCGTTCGTTAAGGTCGTTGAGTACCAGCGCCGCGGCGTCATCCACCTCCATGCCGTCGCTCGGCTTGATCACGTGAAGGAGAACTCCTCCCTTGACCTCGACGGGAAGCTCCTTGCCATGGCGATCGAGCTCGCGGTCAACCAGGTGAGTCTCGTATCTCCTTATGACGGAGGCTTCGTCTCCTTTGGCTCTCAGCTCGACCTCCAGATCCTCGAGGAGACCGATCCCATCCAACGGCGTGGAGTGGCGGGCTATGTCGCAAAGTACGCCACCAAGTCAAGCGACGACGAGGGGGTGCTCGATCGGAAGATCCGCTCAGCAGAGGATCTCTCTTACCGAGTTCTCACCCCGCATCTGCGACGACTCGCAGAGACCGCATGGAACCTCGGCGTGCTTCCCGAACTCGCACACCTCCCACTGCGGCGCTGGGCACACACCCTCGGTTTTCGGGGTCACTGGCTCACCAAGTCCCGCTGTTGGTCGACGACGTTCAGATACCTGCGTGCTGAACGCGCGAAGTGGCAGGAGGACCGCCGTCAACAGATCTTCGGTGTGGATGATTTCAATCGGCCGACACCGGGCTTTGAGTTCGTCGGCATCGGCTGGAAGAACCCCGGTGAGGTCTTTTTCGCCCAACAACGACAACGCGAGATAGTCGAGGTACGGCAGATGTTGAGAGAGCGCTTGTTTTCGATTCCTGCAAACCATCCTCCTCCAAACAGTGTCTGATTTGTAGCTCATAAGGGATCGAGTTCTTCATCGCTGTCGATGATTATTGCGATGTGTGCTGCGGCCCGCCGATCTTCAGAGCTGATCGAATCGGTGTAGTGACGAGCCATGTGAGCGGTCGACCAGCCAAGGCGCGCTTGCTTCTGACGCTCTGAAATTATCGGATCGAGGATGGTGGCTTGAAAGTGTCGAAGCGAATGCAGATGAATATCTGGAGCTACCGCGGCGAGTTTGCGAAGTTCGATGAACGCGCGCGAGAGAGTGTCTGGATACGGAGGGCTGGCTCCTCCTGGCTCGTACGAAAATATGAATCCTTCCGTGGGCAGCTCAGACTCTGCGGCCTCAGCAAGTTGACATTTTTTGACTCGAAGGAGCGACAGCGTTTCTAGTGTTCCGGTGTCGACTGCTACAGATCGGATGCTCGCGTTTGTCTTCGGTTGTTTGATGCTCGCGTGGCCCTTGTCGGCAACGATCGATTCATCGATACGGATCATCGAGTCTTCCCAGTCGATGTCAGACCACCGCAGCGCGCAGGCCTCACCTCTTCTCATTCCCGTTGCGACAATGACTCGGAGGAAGCAGCACAGGTGAAGATCGCCTGTTTTCGATTCGCGTATAAGTGTCCGAACCTCTAGTGGAGTCGGAGATCGCACCGATGGCCGTTCATTAAGCGCCCAGACCGGAAGCTCTGTCTCCGAAATCGGGTTCGGTAGCGTATTTCTGCTCCAGCGACGAGCAAGGCGACAGGCTCGAGCCAAGATTGCGCGTGTCTGTCGCACGCTTGATTGAGAGAGCCCCAGACTCTTGAGATGTCGGAAGAACGTCTCGACGTCGTACGGGCTGAGCTCAGCGATCCGCCTCTTTCCGATCGTCGGCGCGATGTGGATCTTGATGATGCTTTCATAACGTCGCGTGGTTGAGGGGGAGAGGTCGTCCCAGCCGTTCGTCCTCCAGGCGCCAATCGCGTCGTTGATCGTGGTATCTGGACTCCATTGTGTCGTTGTGGAAAGAGGTGACGCCGGCGTGGCCTCCTGCTCGGTAACCAGTCGAGCGAGTTCACGTTCGGCAGCGCGCTTGGATCCATGGAAAACCTGATGCCGATGGACGGTCTTCGCGTTCGCATCCCGACCGATGAAGACGCGCAGCTGCCAAACATCGGGCTCGCGGACCTTTCGCATGCTCCCTGCCACGCTCGCTCCTTCAAAACGCCAAGTGTTGGCTTTCTGTTGGTTTTATTGTGGCATATGAGGATACCGTCGACCCTACTGGTGCTCTGAACTGGACTTTTAAGTGGGGCCGGAGGGGATCGAACCCTCGACCAAGGGATTATGAGTCCCCTGCTCTGACCACTGAGCTACGGCCCCTACTCGCATTCCAAACGGTGAGCACTCAATCATGCCACCGGGAAGTTCGTTTCACGCATTCGTGTGGGCCCGTTGGACGAGAAATGATGGATTGCGGCGATCTTGTGACCAATCATTGTGCATCCTGACGTGAGGTGGACCCGATGCATCGGACGACTCAGCGAGGATCGAGCACTTCTCGCGCGTGTCGAAGGTCATCGTTCCTTCGAGGCACCTTGCTGAACATCCCGTGGAGATCTTGCGTTCGCGCCATTTCATCGTTCATTGAGGAAGCAACCAGAAGCCCAGATCAGTTACCACTGATCATTCGGAGAGGCCTGCGACGAAGGACTGCTCGATAAGGGATTGGAACTGACTTTCGTCATTTGCGACTGCGATTGAACATGCGATTGTCGAGTTGTTCACTCGCTG
>DATKRV010000035.1:0-24045 GCA_035532075.1 Acidimicrobiales bacterium
GGGTTTTCTGACCGGTCTCTGCGTCGTCATCACCCCGCTCCTTGCCTGGCCCCTGTTGCATCATCGGGCATCGACGTCGACGATCATCGCAATTGTCATCGCGACCGTCGGCCTTGGCGTTCTTTCGATGACCGGTATCAGTTTTGGCCTTGGAAGTGCCTATTCCATTCTCGGCGCGCTCTGTTACGCGCTCCAGATCGTCGGTCTCGGAGCCTGGTCGGAGGGCGAGGATGTCTATGCTCTTGCGTTCTTTCAACTGCTCGCGGTATCGATCGTCTGCACCATAGGCAGTGCTCCCCATTTCGTGATCGTCGCGCATGGCGCTCTGGCCTGGTTCGGTGTCATATCGACCGCGGTCGTCGCGACCTCACTTGCCTTCGTGGTTCAAGCCTGGGCCCAGTCGTATATCTCACCGACACGCGCAGCGATCATCTTCAGCCTCGAGCCCGTCTTTGCAGGACTCGTCGCGTGGTTTGGAGGCGAGCATCTGAGTGCTGCGATTATCGCTGGCGGCGCGCTGATCGTTTCAGCAATGCTTATCGCGGAACTCGGTCTTCGCTATCACATAGGTCTCGGGCGCATAACGAAGCGTGCACATTCTCCTCTACGATAAGTGTCAATAGAGAGGGATTCATCGTGCGACGCACAAAAATTGTTGCAACACTCGGGCCGGCTTCGACTGAAGACAGCATTGTTCTTGATCTTGTCCGAGCCGGAGTCGATGTCTTTCGAATCTCTTTTGCCCATGGAGATATTGCTTCGGGAATCGAGCGCCTGCGTCACGTCCGGGAGCTTGCGCCAACGAATGCATTGATGGTCGACATTCCCGGACCCAAAATCCGCGCCGGGTCCTTCGGCGCCGATCCGGTTGCATTGTCACTCGGAGACGAGATCGATCTCGTCGAGGCGTTCGAAGAGCACTCGAATGCCGCGCGTATCGCGGTTGAACGTGATGATGTTCTGCATCTTCTTCTCCCGGGAGATCGCGTGCACATCGGAGACGGGGGCGTCTCGCTCGAGGTCGTCACTGCCGGGGTGAGGACGAAGGCTCGGGTCATCTCGGGAGGTACGGTGATGGGTAAGCCCGGGCTCTCCCTTCCAAGTTCACTCGTTTACGACGTACTTCCTACTGCTGAAGATCGTGAGCGACTCGAGGCGCTTCGGGACGAGAATTTTCAGATTCTCGCGGTCTCGTTCGTGCGGACAGCGTTCGACGTGGTTTCGACGCGGAGCGTTCTTTCGAGACCAGATGTGATGATGATGGCCAAGATCGAGACTCCCGAGGGCATCGACAATCTCGAGGAGATCGTCCAGGTTTCAGACTCGATCATGGTGGCACGAGGTGATCTCGGGGTACGACTACCCATTGAGGACGTGCCACATCTGCAAAAGCGCATTGTCCGAATCGCGATCCGCTACGCATTACCGGTTGTCGTCGCGACTCAGATGCTCGAATCGATGACGCATTCCCAGGTTCCAACTCGCGCAGAGGTGACCGATGTTGCGAATGCGGTGCTTGACGGTGCAAGTGTCGTCATGTTGAGTGGCGAGACTGCGATCGGTGACGATCCGGTCGGAGTGGTGCGCGCGATGGATCGGATCGTCCGGAAGACCGAGGACTATTTCGACTACAAGCGATGGGGATCGGGGCTCGGGGTGCAAGAGGCATCGGGTAAAAGTAGCCCGGCATTTCGCGTGACCGCGGCGATCACCGGCTCAGCGTGGCGCGCGGCGATGGAGGAGCGGGCGGCTGCGATTGTCGCGTGTACCCGTTCTGGCGCGACCGCAAGGGCGATCTCCCGGTTCCGTCCGCCGATGCCAATTCTTGCGATTACTCCGAATCCAAATACGGCCCTTCAGCTGCGAAGCTCGTGGGGAGTCGACGATGTTGTGGTTTCGAACGCGACGGAAATGACGGAGTTGGTCGAGATCGCGCTCGATCACCTACGGGCTACGGGGACGGTGCGTTCGGGAGACGCCGTCGTCGTGATGGCAGGATCTTCGAACATTGGTGCGGCGATTACCGACACCGTACGGATGGTGATCGCTCCCTAGAGAGCTGATTCCCGGCACGTCTCGGTTGCGTGTGCTTCGCCGGCGCGGATCGTCCATTTTGCTTCGAGCCGCGCATTCGTGTCGAGTCGCTGGCCTTCGCTGTCAACGAATGTGCTATGACCTCGATTGAGCGCGAGTACGGCGATATCAGCCTCGCGCCCGATGGCGATTGAACCGATCCGATCCTGCTGGGAGATGATCTTTGCCGGAGAGCTTGTCGTGAGACGTATGACCTCGGCGAGTTCGAGTCCGAGCGCCATGAACTTGCTCATGACGTCGGTGAGCAGGAAACCCCGACCGCGGGGATCTGTCCTCGCATGGATGTCGGTGCTGAGCGAGTTCGGCATGAGCCCACCGGATAAGGCGTTACGCACCACATCAAAACCGAAATGGCCGCCCGCGTGAGCGACGTCAAAGATCACTCCGCGTTCTTGTGCCGCGAGCATTCCGTCGCGCAGTCGACCAAGGTCATCGGTCACCGACGGGGAGAGCGGGGTGTAACAGTGGGTGATGATGTCGCCAGGTCGGAGTGCGGCGACGATCTCCTCGAGGCGAAGCGGCGTCTCTCCGATGTGGACCATGACCGGTCGCCCGCAGATTGCCCCGGCTTCGAGCGCAAGGTCGAGTGCATCCCGGCCATCGGTTGCGACTTTGTCGGCGGCAAGGCGGATCTTTATTCCGACGGCGATATCGGGGTTCTCGAGCACGATGTGTGCTGCCCCTTTGGCGTCTGCGAGATCTGAGTGGACGAGATCTCCCGGTTCGCGGGTCACGCCGTGTTGGGCAACTGCCACAAAACCAAACAGTCGGGTGCTTGCGTGCCTGACCACAAAATCGCGAAATCCTGCAAAATTGACCGGACCCGATGAGCCCGCGTCGACCGCGGTCGTGACTCCCGTTTCGAGACACAGCGGGTCGACGTCCATGCCGTAGGTATTCACACCTTGGAATGCATGGACGTGAAGATCGATCAATCCTGGTGTCACGATCAGTCCGGTTGCATCGATGATCTTCATCGCGTTCGTTGGCTCGATGTCAGAGTCAATTTCGACGATCCGACCATCGGTGACCGCGATATCGGCGATCTCGTCGCGCGAGGAAGCGGGATCGATGATGCGACCGGAACGAACCAGTAGGTCGAACTCCCTTTGTCGGCGCGGCATTCTCGCCTCCCGCCCTTGCTACGCGCCCGTCACGGCGACATCGTCGATCCCTTTTTACCATGGAGACGGAGCTGGCCTCGAGGTGAGCGTTGACGTTTGAGACTACGCAGACCGGTCTGCGCCGCCGTCCAATTGTCTCATGTGGCGGATTTGGTCGATTCATTGATCTATGTTTTTAGGCGAACCAATCGATCTTTGGATCGATCACCGCATCGTGCCAACTTTGTCGACACTACCGAGCTGGCCGTCCAACCCCTCCCAGTTTGGCTGACAGGTGTCCCTGGTCATCGTTGTGGCTGTTGCAGCGAGCGATGTGATCTCGCCAATTCCGGAGGATTATTCGCGACCTTCTTGATGATTCGTGAATCACATGATCGGCCCAAGTTCATTGAAGTTTGCGAACCCCGAAGTTGGAGTTACCTTCCAAGGAGCCGTGCGAGCAATCCCTTTGGGTTGTCGGTCGATGTGGCGGCGTTTTCACGGCACGAGCAACGCTGTGATTTGGGAATGCCGGCGAGCGTCTGTTCGATGTGACGTCCGCATCCAGACCAAGTTGCCTTGTGGCAGCGGCGACACATTACCTTCTTGCACATGCAGCTCTCTTTTCTAAAATTGGTGGTTATCGGGTTCTTGCACGAACGTCTCTACGGCGTAGTCGTGTTCAGGCGAGGCTCAGGAACAGCTTCTGTAGCTGCTCGGTCATCACCTCGCTGTCCTGATTTGAATCGATCAGGCACTCCTTCAGATTTGCCGCGATCAACTTGAACGCCGCGGTGTTGACGGCCTTCCCCACGGCTGAGATCTGCATGATGATCTCGTTGCACGGTCGACCATCTTCGAGCATTCTGATGACCGCACCCATCTGCCCCTGAGCGCGCTTGAGGCGTTTTACGATTGCCTCGATCTGCTCTTGGTCCTCTAGGACGTGCGACGGTTCGTTGGTCATGTTCTCGTCACTCCTGACTATTCAATCTGGCCCCAGCGGCGAGGCATTTCGTGCGGTCACGGCGGTTGCCCGTGCAAATAATACCCTCGAGGGTATGGATACTATCGCTCGCCCATCGGTCCTCTTCAACGGCCGTCATTCGCCATGGGCAAAGCTGATCCGGGGGAGGATGTTGAGGAGCCATCTCGGGGCCCACCAAGCGGCCATTCCCGTGAGTCGGAGTAGTACCGGCAAGAGGAGCAATCGGACGAAGAACGCGTCGAGGAACACGGCGACTCCGAGGATGATCCCCATCTCCTTCGGGGGCAACGGCCCGGAGAGGGAGAAGGTGAAAAAGACGGCGATCATCACCGCGGCTGCAGAGAAGATCACTCTCCCGGAGTGGGCAAGCCCGTTCACCATCGCGTCCTTCGGGTCACCGGAGCGTTCAAAGTGTTCTTTGGTGCTCGAAAGGAGGAAGACCGTGTAGTCCATCGAGATCGCAAAGATCATTGCGAAGAAGAACACGGGATCCCAGGCATCGAGGAACCCCTGCGGACTGAGCCCAAGCAGGCGATGACCAAGGCCGTTCTGGAAGACCAGTCGAGCGACGCCGAACGACCCGGCCGTCGCGAGCAGGCTTGTCAGAACGCCGAGTGCCGCGATCAATACCGCCTGCAGCACAAAGAGAAGCAGGAGGAATCCCAGCACCAGCACCATCCCAATGACGAGTGGCGTCTTTTTCGCGAGGGCCTGTTGCAGGTCGTAGTTCTCAGCCGGAGCTCCTCCAAGAACCGCACCCGTGGGAAGCTGCGAACGGATCTTCGCGATCGCCGTTCCGAGCAGGGGATTTGATGGGTCGACCGTGGGCGTGGCGGAGATCATCACGAGAGATGAGTTGCCGATTGCCGGCTGAGCGGGGGTGATGGCGGCGATGGTGCGGTCAGCCGTCAGCACGGCGGTGACCTGTGCAGCCTCTGTATTTGGAGCGATTACCTGGAGTTGTCCTGGAGCACCGATACCGAACGCGGACTGTGCCTCGCTGTAGCCGATGCGAGAACTGGCGTTCACCGGCACAACCTTGATCGAGGGCATTGCTGTCTTTAGTCCGAAAATCGGAAGGGACAAGGCGACAAGCGCGACAAGCGCGAGCGCTCCGAATATCTTGGGATGGCGCCACAAAAGTTCGCCCCAGCGGGCAAACCGCGCTGAGCGGTGTTCGCCCTGATGGACCCACGGCAGGGCAAATGAATCGACCCGATTGTCGAGCTTTCCCAGTACTGCTGGGAGAAGCGTGAGAGTGGCTGCAAGAACAAACGCAACCGCGAGCATGATGCCACCCGCCATCGACCGGAATGCCGGTGAGGGAACGATCATCACGCTTGAGAGCGAGATCAAAACGGTGATTCCCGAGAAGAGCACGGCCTTTCCGGCGGTATCCATTGTCTCTGCCACCGAATGCGCGACATCTCGCCCGCGGCCAAAGTGCGCGCCGCGAAAGCGAACGACGATGAAGAGCGCATAGTCAATTCCGAGAGCGAGCGCGAACATCAGTGCGAAGTTCATCGCCCAGATCGAGATTGGCGTGACTTTGGTGAGAAGATCGAGCATTCCAGCTGCGCTCAGAAGTCCGACCATCGTCAGGAGCAGCGGAAGTCCCGCGGCGATGAGCGAACCGAAGGCAATGACAAGGATTGCCATCGTGACCGGCCAGGAGAAGAGTTCGGACTTCATCATCGCCGAGCGGTTCGCGTTATTGAAATCTGACCAGAGAACGGACGAGCCAGTGGCGACCACGCGTACCTGGGAGGTACTCAAAGCGGCAAGTTTACCTTTCAGGTCATCCGCGGCACGCACCATTGTGTTCGTATCGGCATTCGCGCCTCCGAGAATGACCGCCGTTCTCTGGTCCTTGCTGATCGTGTAGCCGGGAGTCGGGGCAATGATCTTGCCAATGCGATGGTCACTGCGAAGTGTTGCCTCTGCCTCGGTGATGATCTTTTGAGTCGCGGCATTGGTGATCGGTGTTGCGGAGGTTACGATGACCTGGATCGAGGAACTCGCCTGACCGCCGAAGTATTTCATCGCGAGCGTCCGCTCTGCGACCGACTGTGAGCCGTCGGCCTGCCATCCCGCCCCGCTCAGCGCCTTTTCGACCCCCGGCGCGAAGATTCCGAGCAGCACAATTGCGATGAGCCAGCCGATGAACACCCTTCGGTGGTTCCTTACTGACCAGAAACCGAGTCTCCCGAGAATCCCGGTGTTTTCGGTGGGGGTGTCTTGGGCCTTTGCTAACAACAGGCGCGGGCGTTCCATCTGTGGAGTGGTTGTCATAGACAGACAATATACCCCTGGGGGTATATTGTCAAGCGCGCAACGCTGCATGGCTCCTCTGCGGGAGAGTCGCACAAAATCGATACGATCATGACGGGAGGTGGTGACATGGAGAGCAATGACGACATTCGTTCAGAGCTACGCCAGCCCGCGCGCGATTTGCGAGATCTCATTCCTGACGTGTGGAAGGGCCATGTCGAGACATCCGCAGCGGCGTTGAGAGACGGTGCGCTTTCAGCACAGGCCAAGGAACTGATCGCGCTCGTGGTCGCAGTTACGCGAGAGTGCGACGGCTGCATTGTCGCTCACGCCCGTGGTGCGGCCCGCCAGCTGGCCACCCGTCAGATGGTTGCCGAGGCGATGGGCGTTGCAATCTCGATGAACGGTGGCCCGGGTACGGTCTGGGGCCCCCGGGCTCTACGAGCGTTCGACGAAGCGGTCGCAGAGCGCGCGCAGCGTTCGGATCCAGCGACGATGTTGGCGACCTAACGCTTGGAGCCCGAAGTTCCTCGATCAAGGTGACCGATATCACCGAAATTTATCTTTACGAATAGTCGGTTAATGGCAGAGCTACCGCGTAACAACCTATTCATCGGCTCACCGAGATATTGCGTGAACCCCTTGAAACCGCCCGCACCTACCTGCGACTATGTTGAGTATCGCCGACGTTGACGACCAAGTATCGCCGTCAATCCGGAGTGCCCCCGGGAGGACTCGAACCTCCGCACACGGTTTAGGAAACCGATGCTCTATCCCCTGAGCTACGAGGGCGGGACGTATAGAAAATGGTGTTGAAAACCCACTCCTTCGATGTCTCGCGGCATCTCATCCTACGGGAAGTGTCTGCGCTAGCCGAAAATGCGGGTATTCAGCGGAAAATCTTGATCAGCGTGTGCGAGAGCAAGAGGATATTCCCCGTGCTCGTCAGACTGAATCAAGCGGCAACGGGTTTAGCACGGTCCAGGAGGATTTCACGTCTCGTCATAGCGTTCTGTGAGAATGCATGGGCCAACATGTCGAGGTGTTTCCCAGCGGCCCCGAGGCTCCGTCCGCGTTTGTCGGTGAGGTGACGTTTTGCGGTGCGATTCCCTGACTCGGTGTCATTCCGGCTGTTGGCCAGATACGAGTACTCATCAGGGTCCCAGCGCTCGCTGAAGGCGCGGAGGTTCTCTGAGCGATTGAACTTGCGTGCGACGTCGTCTCTCGTCTGGTCAAGACGCAGATTGATGGTGCCGCCGCCCTCTTCGTCTGGAATCTTCCAGGTGCCGGTCACCTCGTAAGTTCCAGTGCGACCGAGGGGATAATCCCGCTGTCGTTGCTGTCTCGCTGTAGTCAGGCACCTCGGTGGACCACTCGTGATCGCGAACGCACATAACAAAGCGCAGTTGTCCCGCCAAACCAAGATGGGCAGGGCACTCTGAGTGAGGCCTCATGATTGCTCCAGTCGCTCGGACACCCACCGCGCGAAGGCGTCCTCGGTCATTACTCCGGCCGCGATCTTGACCATAGTGTCGACAGTGTCATTTTCATCGAGGTCTTTCCATCGGCGGCCGTTGCGCTCCGCGAACTCGATCATGGCCAAAAACGCGGTCCGCTTGTTCCCATCGGGGAGGGGATGGTTGCGGGCAAGCCGAAAGCCGAGCACAGCTACCTTCACGGTGAAGTCAGGGTAGAACTCGACTCCTCCGAACGCAGCGGCAGGCGCGTTGAGGACCGAATCTCCTGATGCGAGGTTTGCTGCCTTGGCGAGCACGCGGACTTCGACGCCTAGCACCTCGGACGCAATCAGCAGGAGGTCACCGAGGCCGAGGTACTGGACTTTCACGTTGCCGCGGTCAGGCCCTAGCCAGCCGGTCGAGGATGCGTTGGTTGCGCTCAACCGAAGCAACCAGACGTGCGTGGAACTCCTTGTCGGCAGCCCGCGCAGCGATGTGCTCTTCAATTGCTTCGCGAATTGCTTCGCTCACGGACACGCCATCTACTTCCGCAACCTTCTCAAGCGCCTCTGCCTGGTCAGACGGCAAGCGCAGGGTCATCGCCTTGTTCTCCATTGCTGGCTCCTTTCGCCCGACCTAAATTATAGTAACTTGGTAGCTATATAGCAAGGTTTATAGATACCGTCATACCATGCCAGCGGATCGAGCTCGAACCAGCCTCACCGAGTTCGGCACCGGCTAGCTCGATGAACTCATCGATCTTGTGATCGTTGGCAAAATCGGTGATGAGTAGGGAAAGAACAAGATCTTGTTCAACCTGTTCCGGTGTTGGCCAGTTGACTTTGCTCGACCATTCGACGATGAACGCCTCTGGAATCACAGGTCTGGCTCGACTTTGATGTTCACCCAGACGTTCCATCGTTGGTCAATCGGCCCTGCTCGTCTCCCATTTGGCGTAAGTGGTGACGGAGCGTTGCGACGGTGCGCCAGCTTTGCGAGTGAATCGGTATCGGTAACCACACCGGTAAGTTCAGCCATGTAGTCGATGAGCCAGCCGGTGCGCTGGGCGACGGCAAGTGAGTATGCCTCAGGCCTCTCTGGCGAGCCTTTTGAAGTCGATCTTTATCTCCTCGATAAGTTCCCCGACGACGGTTGCCACGTTCGATAGGCCACCCCCGTGTCTTGGTGACGCGACGAGATCAAGAAGCGTTATCTCCGGAGTGGAGACATTCATCGTCCCCGTTGGCGTGTTGATCTTGTCAAAAGGCCGTTCATCAGCACGTGCATCGGTGATGAACGCCATCTTGACCCGTCCAAAACTGTGTTCACGTAGCCGCGCCCTTGTTACGACCTGGAAGACCTGCGGCCGCTGATGCGCAGCCCCATGGATCTCGGCCGCCGACAACAATCCGACGTAATAGGGATGATCCAGGTGCCTCATCATTGGGTCAATGAAATGGCTTGCTGGCACCGTTCGCCACGTGCGGTATTCCGGAGGGATTGGGACGTAGATGCCGCGAAGTGGTGAAAACATCTGCCCCTTGTTTCGAAGTCTCGCCATGACGGGTGGAACCTGTTCGAGCGGCAGTTCGAGTAGCTCGGCGATCTCGGCAAGTGATGTCCAGTGACGTCCATGGGCGATGAGCCAGTCGGGTAGCTCTCGCGCGGAGACGGCGATGCTTAGCTTCTGGACCATGTTGTCACTCACGTACCTGTTATAGCTCCTGTGTCTATCTTGAGTACACTGTCACCAAAACACTGAAAATAGCTTTTATGGTTATCTTGAGACCGCTTCAGGAACTCTGTCAGTCTCATCTTGCGTTGTGTCCGCATGATGTCAACGTTCCCTCCTTGGGATCCGCGAGGCGAGGTCAAGTTGATTCAATGGCGCGACCGGAGAAGCTGCCCGCCGGACCGGAAATCGTACGATGGCCATTACCTGTTCGTTTGAAAGGCCAAGGTGCTCTACGAGGAGTCGGGTCGTGATGATCCGCCACGGTGCCCCCCTACCGCGGCGAGCAAGCGTCGGCAAGATTTCCGCAGCTATATATCGTTCGATAGTCGATATGGATTGGTCGAGGATCGTCTCCGTCATCGGCAGCGTTGGAGGCAGCGAATGCACGGCCCCGAGTTCGCCGTTCACACCTGCTGGTCTGTCATCTGAGGTCACATTCCATTTCCATGTTGGTCATCTTCCTGACTCGAAGATGCGCAAGGACCAGCAGTCCACGGTGCACCGTCGGTCTCTCGTGACTGGCCGTAGGTGGAGGCTTTGTTGAGAACGCAAGGTATCGATCTTCAAAATTGCACGTCTCGCGGTCACAAAGCTGGCCACTGCTGTTGAGCTATTAACTACTGGTGCAGGCCATCAACACTGGTAATCGAACCAGGTGCCACGTCGTCTCAGATAGCCCTTAGGCTTTGCGGAAATTTGTCACTGGATGCGAGGCTTGACTACATGCGCCGTCTACGAGAGGTCAAGCCACGTAGATATCGAAAACCCATTACCGTCTGGGCCAGTTTCGTTGTGATCATCGGCTCGTCAAGTCTGTTGGTGGCTCGAGCGGGTGACGCATCGCCTTCTTCGAGGCCCGGCGCCGTAACGGGTGACACAAGTATCTGGACCACCTATGGCGGAACGAACACGCGTAATGCCATTCAGAGCACAGACGCACCAACCGCTCCGCTTCACGTCGCTTGGAGATCGAACGCACAACGCGGCGAGATCTATGGCGAGCCCTTGATCGCGGACAACCGAGTGTTCGTTGCGACCGAATACGACACCGTGGAGGCTCTCTCTGCCTCGACGGGAAGACTTATCTGGTCGCGCTCGATCGGCAAGGCGGTACCATCTGGCGACCTTCCTTGCGGAGACATCGGACCAACGGTCGGCATTACGTCAACCATGGTCATCGATCCATCGAATTCGCGACTGTTTGTCTCGGGTGAAACGCTCGTCGGCTCGCGAGTTCATCATGTGCTCCTTGCAATGTCGCCATCAACCGGTGCCACGCTCTTTCGACGCGACCTTGACCGGGCACACTGGTCGGCCGATGCAGAACTGCAGCGCGGAGCACTCGGTCTCGACAACGGAAACGTCCTCGTCGGGTTTGGTGGCAACTACGGCGACTGTGGTTCGTATCACGGTTATCTGATGGCGGTCCCCGAAAGCGGCACCGGTTCGACGCTCGTCTACCAGGTGCCGACGGCCAACCAGGGAGCGATCTGGGGGCCAGCAGGAATGTCGGTTGAACGAGACGGTGACATTTTCGTTGCGACGGGTAACGGAGCCTCGCACTCACGTTTCGACATGAGCAATGCCGTAATCGAACTCTCGAGCACGCTCAAGATGAAGAGCTGGTTCGCTCCGATCAACTGGGAGTCAGACAACGCGACAGACCATGATCTGGGGTCGACCGCTCCAATACTGCTACCGCACAATCGCGTCTTTGAGGTCGGCAAACAAGGCGTCGCCTACCTACTCAATGCGCGCCGACTTGGCGGTATCGGTCACGAGATTGCGTCGCAGAAGGTCTGTAATAGCCGAGGCGCGAGCGCATACCACAGCGGCTATCTCTACCTAGCGTGTCCCGACAGCGGAATGATTGCGCTGCGGTTGCGGTCGGGCCACCTGACCCTTGCGTGGCATTCGTCGGCTGCGAACGGTTCCCCCACCCTCGGAGGCGGACTTGTGTGGAATGTGAGTGGAAACAATCTGCTCGGACTCTCTCCGTCGACTGGGCGAATCGTCGACACCATTGACGCTCCGGCGATCGAACACTTTGCCGCCCCTTCGATTGCTGACCACCTCGTCGTCGTTGCCGGTGCGACCCAGGTCGTCGCCTACCGAGGCTGAGTCCGTGATGAGGGCCCGACACACCGGCGGCATCGGTAATCAAAGGTTCTGATATTAGTAGGACACGATCGTTGCTGACGTGCCAATCACGATCCGAGGATGCTCGTTCGGATTCATCCAGGTGAGTATGTCTACAAGTTGTTTTCGGGTCAGACTTACACATCCTGCAGTCGGCACGCCGAGGCTGGCATGCAAAAAGATCGCAGATCCCGCTCCAGGTGTGCGTGACGGGTTGGAGTTGATCACCGCAATAAACGGATACGCGGCTCCCTCGGTCCACAGCGCCTCAGAGGCTCCGTTGTCAAACGGCGGAATCTGAGAACACCGCACAACCTGAAAGGTATCGTAGGTTCGCGAAGCACTATCTTCGTCCCACCAGTCGCCACAGCGGAGCCGTCGGTAGGTGTAACGTACTCCAGGGTTGGGGTCGTTACCGTACATCGTCGAGGCAAAGCTGAAGATACCCGCCGGTGTCGACCCATCACCTTCGTGCTTGTGCGCGCTAATACCAGAATGGCCGACCCACGCGCGATATGGCCCATACGCCACACGCCAGCATGTGCCGACGCGCTGCCATGCCGTGAGTGTGGCAGACGTCGCAGTGGCCGCAGGTGTGACAACGAAGATCAACTGATCCGATCCACGGGTATCGACAAGCCGCCTAGGAAGAGCCGTTGGACACGATGTTTGTGGGATCGCTGTGTCCGACGGTGCACCGACATCAGCGCCGACTTCGCGAAGTTGCAGCGCTTTCAATGGTGTTCGAAGTCGGAATGTGGTGAGTCGGGCAAGCAGCGGCGCGGAATGGTTCTCGGTGTTCCCTTGTCCGAGGAGTCTTTCAAAACTTGCCCCGTAGACAAGAGACAACAACGCCACGGCCATCAACGCCGTTATTGATCTCCGTGGCGTCACGATAGATCTCCCAATCGCGTTACTCAATCTATCCGGGGCCATTCAACCTATCCGAGTTCGTCGTTGCCTCGTAGCGCTTGACCAAGTCGTGCGGCTGCCAATACTCCCCAACGAGACCAGATGATCCGACCACGGTGACGATTGTGTACTCGTCTTGCCCGCATCGATGGGTGCTCTGCCACTCTTTCGCACAAAGATCAAGATCGACAAAAGCTTGGCCTTCGGCGAGGTACAACGCTACTCATCCATCACTTTGCCCGCGATACTCAAGACGTCGTTGTGCTGCACCGGCGTGAACGCCAACGTGCAGCTGGCGATCTTCGTCACAGCAAGCCCGAGATCTGCTTTCGGGTTCAGAGGAAGGGTACTCGGCGATCGTGGCCACCTCCGCAAACCACCCCCGTGTCTCGGCCCTGATCGTCCGATCGAAAACACCACCACATCCCAATCCAGATTTCCGATCACCCTTTTCCTCTTCTCTAATCTGGTTGAAACTCTCGCTCGGCCAGGAGGCTCTTGGTGGAACCCCTTTTCCAGAGGTCATCGCCTTCGAGGTCTGCTCTGTAGATGAGATGCCTCACCAGTCCGGCGCGCCGCGACCGCTGAACCTGATGGTCGCAGACCGCTCAGTACGCGCTCAATGAGTGTTCAAAAACTTTCTCCCAGCCAGCTACGGCTGACAATTTAGTAATCGGTTATTTTTTCCCTCGTAAGGCACGTCGGAGAATGACGTCATATTGCTCCAGGCCCTCCCGGAGGAGGCGGGCCTCCGGCCCAGCAGCGATACCAACGCGTTCTGGTATGACACCCCAGATTGGTACCCTTTGTTCACCCCACCACGCGATCGTCTCCTCGAGATCGTTCGTGCCGAGACGAGCCGCACAGATGACAATGCCGTGTGGCGTCTTGGTGCCGATCATTTCAAGCGTTGCAAGGACCCGTGAAAACTCGACTCCTCCCGCTCTGGTCGGAATGACCACGGCATCGGCTAAGCCGAGAGCGGCTTGCACGATTCGTTCATCTCCAGGGGGAGTGTCGACGATACCAAGACCTTCGTGACGAGTCATTGCACGGTTCACCGTTCGCTCTGAAGGTGCCTCGACAATCGTCACGCCCTCAATGGGACGGGCCTCGAGCCACTCAGCCGAGGATGCCTGTCGGTCGGCGTCGATGAGTAGAACCGGGTCGTACCCTTTTGCCACTGCAGCAGCCGATAGGTATATGGCAGTAGTCGATTTGCCGACGCCACCTTTGACGTTGGAGATGACAATATTCATGTAGTGCACTTTAGGCATTTAGCAGCTCATTTTGTAGAAATTCGGGTCGGTCAAAGGTTGAAGAGTCAAAGGTCTCCAGCGCATTCAAGAAACGTCGGGCCCGGTGATATCGGTCATGGAGTTTGAGACCTTGGTAGCGGTGGAAAATGTCGAATTACCCGTGTTTGCGACGACCTCATGATCGGAATTGTTCGGTCGCGTCAGCGACGTAGGGTCTCGCACGAAAAAACCCGTCGACATGCAGATGGCGGCGAAATTCAACCCATATCTCGCGTCCACCCCGTATTGCATCGCATGAGTCCGGTTCGGTTGACGATTGATGACGTGGGCTCATGACGCCTCTGAATGAACCGAACCCGCGCGAAGCGCGTTCGGGTATCGTCGTGATGACCGAATCGGGGTACTGACTGGCCGATATCTTCCGACGGGTCACGAACGCGAGGCATCTGAGTTCCCCAGCAGACGATCCGTTCGAAAATGTCGCCGAGAACAGATTCAGCGATTTGTTTCGAGGATCCAGAGATGCTGTCGTCGAGTGCGCAGTCCCTCTCGTACTTCCTACGACAGCATCTTGTTCCGCAATGGTCTCGCAAGATGATCAAGGTGAGTTCGCAAAGCTCAGACGGCCGTGCAGTTTGATTGCTCTGTCTGCACGGCCGTCTTGGTTGAGCCTTTCAATGTTTCCGAACTGTTACTTGATTCCGTCTCTCTTGAGCGCCGCGAGGCACGCGCTCGTTGTCGTGCAGTTTGTTACATCTCCGAGGACCTTTGCCGAAAGCGGAGATCCCTGGACTTCGTTCCCGGTCGTAGCGTTCGCGATGAACGGCGCATAGGGTCCGAACGTGTTGTGGTATGCGTTGTAGTCGATTGCTCCACTCGCTCCCTCATAGTTGATCTTCTTGTGCGCCTTCAACAGCGCGACGCACGTCTTGTATGAGTAGCACGCCACTCCTGGCGGATTGGTCACCTTCAACATGTCTTTCGCGACCGTTGCGCCACTGAAGGTGTGTGCGTACGTGTCGGCGAGTGCCAGGGAGACAACGGCGTCATAGGCGTAGTTCGCGCCCGACAAAGGTCCAGCTGCGGTCTGGCTCGGGAACATCTTAGTGAACTGAGCCATGAAGACGTTGTTTGCCGTGCCTGTGACCGAGGTGCCCATTACCGACGTCAGGTAAGAATGCGCCCGGGCGGTACCGAACGCCTTGATGAAGTCACTGCTTGTCGTCACGTCGGTGCCAATCCATGGGATCTTCGATCCAAGTTGCGCAAATTCGGTTGACAATACGGCAACCGTCGGCGCATCAGTCTGGGAGAAGATGACGTCAGGCTTGTCCGCGATTACCTGAGCCACGGTGTTGGTATAGGACGATTGATCTGCCTGGACGTTGTAGACGTGGATAATCTTTCCACCCAGTTTGAGCCAGGTCGTCTTTACCGGTGCCACGATGGTCTGTGCTGCGGCGTCGGAGTAAAAGAGCAGGTCGGCCTTCTTGTAGCCCTTGATGTGTGCGTATGTCGCCATTGCCACGCCAAGCTGACTGTCTGATGGGCTGTCGCGGAAGAGGAAAGGGTCCGTCTGGTGGTCCCGCCCAGTGTCTCCTCCTTGGAACTCATCGATGATCTTGTTGGCCCTGAGGACCGGCTCAACCGCGTTGATCTCCTGGGTTGTTGGCCCGATGATCCCAGCGATACCTCCTCCGGAGAGGAGCTTGAGCAGCGCGGTCTTTCCCTCTACTGGGTCACATCCGGTGTCTCCAGTCGGGATTAAGAGCCTCTTGCCGAGTATCCCTCCGGCCGCATTGACCTGTTCCTGAGCGACCTGGGCTCCTTGAAAGATACCCTCGCCAAGGCTCGCTAGTGGTCCGGTGAAACATGACAAAACGCCATAGGACACGGTTTTCGTTGCGGCCGCAGCCATGGCGCCTGTCATGAAAGCTGCTCCGCCGCTCAGTACCGTCGACGCCGCCAAGGCGCTCGCGGCTGCACGGACGGAGAACAACTTGGTTTTCTTTCTCACAGCATTCCCCCTCTCGTAGATACATCATTGAATAAATTCCTCACCCTTGTCTATTACGACATTCTTCCGACGTAAAGGTCAATCACCTCCTCATCGTGAAGAAGTTGCTCCGCCGGACCGTCGAGACGGTTTTTTCCGAGTACGAGCACATATCCCCAATGCGAATGGCGCAACGACCGGCGGGTGTTCTGTTCGACAACACAGATCCCGACACCCGTTGATGCTACCTTTTCGATCTGTTGCCAAATTGCGCTTTGAAACATGGGCGAAAGACCTGCGCTGGGCTCGTCGAGCAACATAACCGCAGGCTGGAGCATCAGGGCCCGCGCCATTGCCAGCATCGTCCGTTGGCCTCCACTGAGCGCTCCGGCCTTTCGTCGGAGCGACTTCTTGATATCGGGGAAGAGTTCGCATAGCTCGTCAATGCGTTCAGCGACGCCGCGTTTGAGTGTGTAACCACCCATATCGAGATTTTCGCGCACGGTGAGGTCCGGAAAGGTGTTGGCAACCTGGGGGACATAGGAGAGCTTCAAGCGCACGAGTTTCTCCGGCGCGAGGTTGGTGCTCTCTTTATCGAGCACGTAAACGTGTCCTTTGCTCGTCTTGATGACGCCCGCGATCGCTTTGAGCAACGTCGATTTGCCCGCACCATTCGGGCCGACGATCGCGGTGATCTTGCCCGGGTGCACCTCGAGCGATACGTTCTCGATAATCGGTGGTCCGCCGTAACCGGCTGTGACGCCGTCGACTCTGAGAACGGCGGGGGTGTCGAGTCCGGTTTCGCTCATTCGTCATCATTCCCGAGATAGGCATCGACGACTCGAGCGTTGTCGCGCAGATCATGGAAGTCGCCTTCGGCAATCACCGTTCCGACATCCATGACGACGACCTCGTCGCAGGTCTTTTCGATGAATGGCAGGTTGTGTTCGACGACAATGACGGTACTTCCGGCCCGCTTCAGGTCACGGATCGCCTCCCCGATGCGCTCTCCGAGTACTGGGTTGACGCCCCCCATCGGTTCGTCAAGAATCGTGAGTCGCGGCCGTGCGGCGGTAATCCTCGCGAACTCGAGAAGACGTTTCTGGCCTCCGCTGAGATTGATCGCCCGGTCATTGCGAAGGTCATCGAGTCGGTAGTCCTTGAGTATCTGGCGGATTTCACTGGTTTCCACCGCTTCGTCGCGGCGCATGCTTCCGGCAAACACCAGGGATCGAAAGAGCGACTCGCGGGCAAGTTTCGATCTTCCTACTCTGACGTTGTCGATTACCGAGAGGTCTCGCCACTCCCGCGGTGTCTGGAAGGTCCGGATGAGTCCCATGCGTGAGATCACATCAGGACGAAGTCCGATCAGCTCGGCTCCATCAAAGCGCACGCTTCCCGAATCGGGGTGCTCGAATCCCGTGACCAGGTCGATGAGGCTACTCTTGCCAGCTCCGTTTGGCCCAATCAGACCCACAACCGTTCCCTCGCGCACGGTCATCGAGCAGTGGTCCACTGCGACGACACCGCCGAAGGACTTCGTTAGGTCCGCGACCTCGAGCAGGACCTCGCCGCTCATGAATCCGAACCATCGTCTGCGTGTGCAGTAGCCACGCTTTCGTCGTGGCCGTCTTGTTGTGCTTGGAACATTGATCGCATACGTGATCTCCGTCCCTGGGAACCGTCAGTTCCGAGGCGTTCGGGTATCAGTCCACCAGGGCGAAAACGCAGCATCAGGATGATCAGAAGTCCGATGAGGATCTGCCTCAGCGCGGGGCCGAGTTCGGGGCGGGCCGCCGGCGAAGGAATGTATCGCGTCATCTCGACAAATCCCACGTAGACAATGAATGAGCCAAGTACGACACCGCGCGGATTGCCGCGTCCGCCGACGAGGATCGCTGCATAGAGGACAAAGATCTCGGTCGGTGCCCAGTCGAGCGAGTTAAACGCTCCGATGTAGGCAGCAAAGAGGCTGCCGGACAGTCCAGCGAGTGCGGCACCGGTGAGATAGGTGCGGTATTTCGTCCAGAACACGTTACGTCCGTACACCGAGGCCGCGCGCTCGTCGTCGCGTACCGCGCGCACCATTCTTCCAAAGGGACTTCTCGAGAGCCGCATCACGAGAAGATAGACGCAAAAGAGCACAATGAGACAGAACGCGAAGAAGAGATAGTGATAAGCGTTGTACGACAAACCGCCGCCCATGGGATCGAAGAGTCCCGATAGCCCGTTGTAGCCGTTGAAAAGCGGGGTGAAATTCTCGACAAGATAGTAGATCGCCCAAACCGCGCCCAGGGTGGTGATCGAAAAGTAAACCTCTCGCAACGTACGAAGTGCGATCGCTCCGATGATAGACGCGAACGCGATGACGACGATGATCGTTATCGGCACGGCAAGCAGGTAGGGGAGATGCCAACCCAGAATGTATTCCACCGGCGGCGATGGTTTTCCGATCGTCAGAACCATTGTCATGTAGACGCCGAGCGCGAAATAGGCGTAGGCCGAGAGATCGAAATCACCCGACCAACCCCAGATCATGTCTATTCCGAGTGCGAGCACGCCAAAGATCGCTGCCTCGGTGAGAATCGCGATCCAGTATTGGAGCATCAGGCGCGCACCGTGCTGATACGTCCGCGTACGAACAGTCCGTTTGGTTTTACGAGCAACATGACGACAAGGAATCCAAAGGCGATAACCAATTGGTAGGCAGAGGAGGTATAGGTGCTTGCGATTGACATCACGAGCCCGAGAACCACGGCCCCACCAAGGGTGGGATAGGGACGACCGAGTCCTCCGCCGACGGCTGCGGTGATCGAGAGGAGGAGGAATCCATTTCCGACCGTTGGAGTGATTGTCCCGATGGTTTCGCCATAGAGGAACCCTGCGAACCCCGAAATAGCACCTGCGACCGCCCACGTCTGCATGACGACCCGTCTCGCGGGAATGCCACTCACCTGTGCGAGCTCGCGGTTCTGTGAGATGGCACGTAATGCCTTCCCGAGGCGAGTTCTCTGCAAAAGGAGGTAGATCAACACTGCCACAACTACGGCAGAAATGATCACTTTGATTGTCAGGGCCGTCCAAAGGAACGGGCCAATGTGAAAGAGGTTTCCCTGCGAGAAGGTGTAGGAGACGCTCGCACCGCCGAATCCGATGAGCACGGCGTTTTGCAATATCAGTGAGGCGCCGAGGGTCGCGATCAGCGTCGCGAGTGGTTTCTGATTGCGGAACCTCTCGATAAGGCTGAAATTCAGTGCCATTGCGGCAAGCGCGCCAAATGCCGTTGCAATCAATGCACAGATGTAGAGGTCTTGGTGGAAATTGTTTTCCGCCACGTAGGCAGAGTAGGCGCCGATCGTGAGTGTCTCGCCGTGGGCGAGGTTGACGACGCGACTGACCGCGTATTCAAGGGTGAAAGCGACCGCCGACAGTGCGAGGATTGCCGCGATCGCGATACCAGATCCGACGCTGATCCAAAAGATGTTCATATCCCCCCGAGCACTGCAAACTCCATCTACCGGCTCTCCGTCCGGGTCATGCGCTCAAACGACGAAAGAGACCAACCGAGAAATTAGTTGAACGTGACCGTAGCACAGCAGCGGCGCAAATCAGTCTGTGAAAATCCCAGAAAAACAAGGTGTTTCATGATCGTTGACTTCGTCGAGTTGTGTTCGCGGCGGCATTTTCTGTGGGCACTTGGGCTTCGCAGTTGAGATCGCTGGCAGTCTCAACTGCCGCTTTCTGGCTGGCCGGATATTCGTACGCGTTGGCTGGATGCCAACTCTCGATGAGCGCTACGCGTAATACCGAAGTTCGACGAGATTGTGGTCCGGATCGCGCAGATAGATCGAAAGGCCGGTTCCCTGTGCTCCGCTTCTCATCGCGGGACCCCTTTCGATCTCAAGATTGCCGGATGAGATCAGTTCGTCAAAGTCCATCGGCTCGATGACCAGGCAGAAGTGATCGAGATTCATTCCGCTGTGTTCTCCGTGCACGAGGTCAATGATCGTCTCCGCGTTGACTCGGGCAGAGGGGAAGCGGACCCTGTTCGCTCGCCATTCATCTACCTTGACGGGTTCAAGCCCAAGCGTTCCGCAGTAAAAGGCGAGAGAGCGTTCCACGTCGTTGACCGACAATACGATGTGGTCGAATCCCACCGGAGCGATCTTCTGTGTTTTCGTCCCTGGCAGGTCGGAGCGTAGCTGACCATCGGTTGCTCGACCAGTTGCTCGATCACCCTCTTCGGGAACGATCTCGGTTTGCATGATTGCTCCTTTGGTGGCGCCTTGAGACACCGCCCGGGTGAGGTTTGGCTCCAACGTGCTTGGTGCATTCTCGATTCGTCTATGAGGATATCTCGCGTCGACCTCTGTGGCGAAGATGCGATCAGACGAGGATTTTCTTGAATGTTCTTAACCGGCGAATCTCGCCAGCCAACTCTCGCGGTCATGTGGCGCGAGGACAGGGTTGTGCCTACGGATCTCACCCATCGACTGAGAGGGCAGGCGAGCGTACGCGTGTCCGGGGTAAACCGGAGCGGAATCGGGAATCTTTGAGAGTCTCACAGTGAGGCTTTCGAAGAGCTCGCCTGCATCACCTCCAGGGAGGTCTGTGCGTCCACAACCTTCGAGAAACAGAGTGTCGCCGGTAATGAGGTTTCCCTCGAACAAGATGCACTGACTGCCCTCAGTGTGACCGGGGGTGTGGATGAGGACGAGTTCGAGTGCTCCGATGACGATCTTGTCGCCGGTTTCGTGGGCGATGACGGAGTCCTCTCCGATTCCGGTGCGTTCGGCGAGCCAGGAGAGTTCGGTACTCTGCGTGTGTACGGGAACATCCCGGCAATCGAGAAGTTCGATTACACCCGCGATCGTTGCGAAACCACCGAGCATTCCGCCGGCATGATCGGCGTGGTAGTGCGTAACGATTGCTCCGGTCAATTCCATCCCGTCGTTCTCGCAGATTCCGACGATTTCAGCTGGGGCGTATGCGGCATCTATCACGACGGCCTTGCGCGACTCGCGGTCGCCGATCAGATAGACATAGTTCTGCATCTGCATTGCGACCTGATCACCGTTCGCAAAGTCACGACCCGAGAGCAGCTGACGCAGATAGATCGGCGAGGTCACGACATCGTGAAGCAGTGTTCGAAGGGCCCCATGGCTACGAGTTCGACGCTACGTTCTCATGCCACGCGGTTGGTGAGGATAGCCTCGGATCGTTTGAGAAGACCTCGACGGGCTTGATCGTGAGACCGAGTCTGCGCTGGAGTCGCTCGATCGCGAGTTCTTCGTTCCACAGCAAGAAGGTGTAGACAACTCCCGAGCCGCCAGCCCGAGCGGTGCGACCGGAACGATGCAGGTAGGCCTTGTGGTCCTCTGGCGGATCGTAATGGATAACCACATCGACACCCTCGATATCAAGTCCACGGGCCGCGACATCGGTTGCGACGAGTCCCTGAAGTTTTCCGTCGGTGAAGTTCGCGAGTGCCCGCTCGCGCGATCCCTGGTGGAGGTCCCCGTGGATCGCGGCGATTTTCACGCTCTGGACCAGGAGTTGTTCGGTTAGTTTGTCCGCGCCACGTTTCGTCTTGACGAAAATCAACGTCTTCTCGGCGCCTCGGATTATCGCGGCGGCGACACTTGCCTTGTCCATTTGGTGCACTTTCAAGAAGCGGTGCTCCATCTGGTCGACGGTCACCTGAGGGGACTCGACCTCGAAGAAGGTTGGTGTCTTGAGGTATCGGTTGACGAGCTGGTTGACCGCCGAATCGAGTGTCGCGGAAAAGAGCAGCGTCTGGCGTTCGACGTGCATGTGGCGCAAAAGCCATTCGACCTGGGGCATGAAACCCATGTCGGCCATTCGGTCGGCCTCGTCGAGCACCAGTGTGGTGATCTGTTCGAGGTTGATGGCTCCCTTGTCGACGAGATCGATCAGCCTTCCGGGCGTTGCGACGACGACATCGAGGCCCTTGGCGATCTGGCGTACCTGTGCGTCGAGATCGGCGCCGCCATAGACCGCTCCTATCCGACGCTTAATTGCTTTCCCGAGCGGTTCGAGCACCTCGGTCACCTGAGTCGCCAGCTCCCGGGTCGGTACGAGAACAAGAGAGGCGGGAAAGCGATCGTGAGCTCGCGGGGTCCGCATCAGCATAGGAATACCAAAGGCAAGGGTCTTGCCAGATCCAGTCTTGGCCTTTCCGCAGATGTCGTGACCAGCGAGCGCCTCGCGCAGTGTCATCGCCTGGATCGAAAACGCAGTGGTGATGCCCTGATTTGCAAGTACCTCGACCAGTGCGGGATCGACGCCGAGCTCCGCGAAGGTTCGTTTGCTGGTCACCCCCGAAGTCTCTCATCTCTCGGGCCCCATCGGCGACCGGTTCGTCCCGGCTTGATCGTGTCGCGGGCCCGAAGTGAGCGCCGCGGCCGTCGCGGAGGCTATTCGCGGTCACCGAGAGGGGCATGACCACTAATCTCATGGTTAGCAACGCCGAATATGGTTTACCTCCCACAAAATCTGTATCGCGAAGGAGAGAGATGGCAAAGCTCGTCGAGGGAGATCTGGCTCCAGAGTTTTCACTTCCAGATCAAGGGGGAAACACCGTCGCACTTCGCGACCTTGCAGGCAAGAACGTCATAATTTACTTCTATCCAAAAGATGACACGCCGGGCTGCACGAAAGAGGCATGTCAGTTCAATGACCTCCTCCCTGACTTCGCCACCGATGACGCCGTTGTCCTTGGTATATCGGCAGATTCTGCCGATTCGCACGGCAAGTTTCGTGACAAATATGGTCTCAAGTTCCAGCTCTTGATCGACAAAGACCATGCGGTAATGGAGTCCTATGGCGCCTATGGCGAGAAGGTTCTCTACGGAAAGAAAAGCATTGGGGTGATTCGGTCAACCTTCTTGATCGGTCCGGACCAGATGGTCAAGCGAGCCTGGTACCACGTGAAGGCCGATGGACACGCGGAGAAGGTGCTCGCGGCGCTGCAGTCATAGGAACTGCGGGTACTCGGCCCTGCGTCGTTGCGAGGCCGATGTTTCAACGATGAAAGTGTGAGCACAATGAAACGGACCCCGCCAGCATCGACAAAGCCGACTGTCGTCTGTTTTGTGCGTCATGGCATGACCCCGACGACGGGAAAGGTTCTTCCAGGGCGCGCGAAGGGACTGCACCTGTCTGAACGCGGTCTCGCCGAGGCCGATCTGGCCGGTAGACGCCTTGCTGGAATCGGATCAGTGCGGGCGATCTATTCCTCGCCACTTGAACGTGCCCGCGAGACTGCCTCGGCGATCGCTCGGCACGTTGGACATTTGATTCGAATCGATCGCGGCCTGCTGGAATGTGACTTTGGCGAGTGGACCGGAGAGGCGCTGATCAAACTTTCGAAACTTCCCGAGTGGCAGAGTGTGCAAAGGCATCCATCGGGTTTTCGCTTCCCCGGCGGTGAATCGTTCGTCGAAATGCAGGCGCGGATTGCAGGAACAATCGAAAAGCTCTGCGCAAAACATCCGGGCGAGGTGGTTGTCGCTGTGAGTCACGCCGATCCGATCAAGGTTGCGGTGACGGACGCGCTCGGGGTTCCATTAGACCTCATGCAGCGAACGGTGATCTCTCCGTGTTCGATTACCGTCGTCGCCTACGGGAGCGGGGCACCAACGGTTCTGGCGGTGAATTCGACCGGCGAGCTCTCTCAGCTCGGAATTGGAGTCGCCCCACCAACCGAACGGGCAGCGCGGCCAAGGAATCGAGTGTCTGGCGACCGAAAATGATGAAGGGGACAAGAATTTATTAATGGCGAATTTTTTTGATTTTGAACAACCCTCACGGATGATTGTCGGTACGGTCGGTGAACCTGGGCAGCGCGAGTTCTATCTTCAGGCGCGCGAGGGAGAGGTGGTCGTGACACTCAAGGTGGAAAAGCAACAGGTTGCCGCGCTCGCGATCCATCTCGGCGAGCTTCTTCAGGATCTCATCCGGCCGGGCCATATCGATGATGAGGGAGTGGTGGACCTTGAGGTATTCATCGAGCCGTCGTTTGTCGTCGGTGGTCTCGGTGTTGCATATGACACGGATCAGGATCGGGTT
>DATKRV010000036.1:0-29911 GCA_035532075.1 Acidimicrobiales bacterium
TCGGTAGTGCTGCGCCCTTCACGAGCGCCGCTTCGTGAAGCAACGTGACCCCGATGTCGCGCGGTTGCCACTCCTCTGGTCGCGTCAGCCGTTCGGCGAGATGACGGGCGTAGGCGTGGGCAAGCCAGTAGAGAACGAGTGAGAGTGCGCTCGCGCCGATCACTGTCTCGTACGTCTCGTGGCGGGTACCTTCCGCGGCGATAAGTGTGCCGACGGCGAGCACGCCATAGATCACACCGGCCGGGTTCTTCGCTGAAACGAGCCATCGACCGAAACGAAGAGTCACAACCTTAGCAACCTTTCTGCATCGGACACTACACGGGTGCGCGACACACCGTCCGCACCTGCGCGTCGGTCATGCGCCTCCGAGGTCGCCGAGAAGAACGATGATAGGTCGCTAACCTGGACTTATATGGTCGGGCTGGCGGGATTTGAACCCGCGACCTCTTGACCCCCAGTCAAGCGCGCTAACCAAGCTGCGCTACAGCCCGAACTTCAACAAGCGTAGTCGCTTGACCTTGTCGTTCCCTCCCAGACGGGGACGCGAATACCATTCAGCCGTGGTGCGTTGCCCGCTGGATAATCCAGATAGTTCGGTAGATCAGGTAGATAACGGTTGCAACTACCAGAAACTTAAAATGCCATGGTGCCTTTGGACGTTCATCGGTCAAATCGGTCGACGCCCGCTCTTCGTCTGAGGCGCTTCTCAGATCATTGCGACACAATGGGCATCTGTGTTTTCCCTGTCTGTCAAGATCGACGGCCTCTGCTGCGACGAGCCGGTTGCAATGGTCGCACCATTCAACAGAGTTTCGGGCCATGGTCCACCTATCCCTGCACCTGGCCCGCTAATTTCCGCCGCGGATGCGCACGCGGAGTTTGAGGGTCGTTGGCCCAAGTTCGAAGCGCTCGCGCAGTGATCGGCTGAGATAGCGAAGGTAACTGGGATCAAGCTTGCGGGTGGCAAAAAGTGTAATTGTCGGAGGATCGATTGCCCCCTGGGCCGCGTAGAGGATGCGTGCTCCTGGTGAGGGATGCGCTGCCTGAATGGATTTCAGCACCTCGTTCAGTTGCCCGGTCGGAATCCTCCTGTGATAGGCATCGATCGTCTCGCGCAGTGCCGGCAGAAGACGATGAACTCCGAGACCCGTCATTGCCGAGATCCGCAGTACAGGCGCGTAGCTTAAGAATGCGAGCCGATCTTCAACCTCAGCGGTCACCTCGTGTTTGCGATCGGTGGACAAGATTTCCCATTTGTTCAAAACAATTAATATCGGACTTCCTGCAATGTCGACGCGTTCAGCCAGCCGTTGATCCTGATGGGTGACTCCCTGGGTGCCGTCTATAACGAGCAGCGATACGTCGGCTCTGTCGATTGCCGAGAGCGAGCGTACAAGCGAGTAGTACTCACTTCCCGTCCCAACGCGCGATTTTCGTCGCAAACCTGCCGTATCGATAAGCCGCAGGGGCCCTATTTCCGTCTGAATAATGGTGTCAATTGCATCACGTGTCGTGCCCGGAACATCGTGCACCACGCTCCGTTCATCTCCGACAAGACGGTTAAATAATGTCGATTTCCCAACATTTGGTCGTCCGACAATAGCCACTGCCGCGACGGCATCACGGTCCCTCTGGCCGGCAGGCACATTGCGGCTTTCAATCTCTCCGCCGCGCGGCGACCTGCGCATGCCGTCGTCTGGAAACAGTAGAGGTGGAAAACGAGCGACAAGAATGTCGAGAAAATCGCCGACACCACGACCATGGAGCGCCGAAATCAGTATTGGTTCACCAAAGCCCATAGCGGAAAGCCCCCACGCATCTGCCTCGCGATTATGCGAATCAACTTTGTTCGCGACGACGAGAACCCGTCTGGAGACCCGTCTGAGCATCTCCGCGACCGCCTCGTCCTCTGCTGTGGGGCCGGTTGTTACATCGAGGACAAAGACAACAACATCCGACTCGTGAACCGCCCGCAGCGACTGGGCAGTGACCTTTTGATCTAGTGCATCTCCGCGCTCGGTGACGCCGCCTGTATCGATGATGACAAACTCTCTGCCGCACCATTCGGCCTTGAGTTCATAACGGTCCCGCGTTACTCCCGGATGCTCTTCGACGATGGCGGCTCGCCTTCCCACGATGCGATTGACGAGAGTCGATTTTCCAACGTTGGGACGACCCGCGATTGCCACGACCGGAATGCGTTCCGCGGGGATCCCTTGGTTCATAGGTGGTTCTTGATGGCTCATGATGATTTCGCGACGGTTGGGTGGTTCGGCCGATATCCGAGTGACCGGGCGAGCGCCATTCCGGTTGCCTCGATAATCTCCACATCCAGAGGGAGATCCTGTGGAGACATACCGTCAAGGAAGCGACCTTCAGAGAGGCAGACATCGGGGATGAGATAACGGCGGGTCGAATCTCTCGGAGCGAGCGTCCGAGCAATGTCTTCGCCGGTGAGCAGGCCTGCCACGGAGATGTTTCCTCCAAAGAATCGATTCTCGACCACGGCGATCTCGACGTCAGAGAGCCCGGAGCGTTCAAGAATCGGAGTGAGTACTTTGGAGCCGTATTCTCCGGTGAGAATCGTCACCGGTTGTGGGCCTGATTTTTTGGAGATAGTGACTGCCTGTCGTGGGTGTGACCGCGCCATCGTGGGCGCTCGATAGCCAATTGCAGGCGCTCCATCAATCGAGGCGAAAAAACCACCGCGCACGGCCTCGGTATTCGTGGAACGACCCTCGAAAGTTTCCTCGAATAGGCGAGACATGCCTACGCCGTTCTCGTGCTGAGCGAATTCGTCATAGAGAGCAAATTCGGGAAACTCCCTCTCGGCAATTAGGTAGTACTCATCAGACGCGTAGACCATCCGCCGGCCAATGCACTGAAGGAAAATCTTCTGATAATCCTCGACGATGTCGATGATTGCGTTTGCCTCGTCTCGAGTGTGTGTCCGCATTGCGGGTTCCGTCGAATATCGACTGACACCAAGTGGCACGACGCCAACAGAGGCAAGCTCCGGGAATCGTTCAAGTACTCCACCAAGAGTGTCGGCGAAGATCCAGCCGTCATTGATTCCAGGACAAACGACAACCTGCCCATGCACTTCGATCTTGTGATCCAACAGTGCGCGCAACCAACGAAGACTTGTCGCACCGCGACGGTTCCGAAGCATGCGCGCCCTGATGTCGGGATCTGTTGCATGGATCGATACATATAGCGGTGAGAGACGCTCGGTAACGACCCGCTCCAGGTCAATTTCGGTAAATCGGGTCAGCGTGGTGAAGTTCCCGTAAAGAAAGGAAAGCCGATAGTCATCATCCTTGACGTAAAGACTTCGCCGCATCTTCTTTGGCAGCTGGTAGATGAAACAGAATTCGCAGTGGTTGTCACAGGTGCGGATCTGGTCAAACAGCGCGGAAGATACCTCGACACCAAGCGGCACGCCGGCAGGCTTTTCAATTGTGAGATCCAGCGAAAGTCCGCCTCGGGCAAACTCGAGCTCCACTGTCGGCTCATCGGTGAGCAGACGATATTCGATGATGTCGCGCGGAACCCGCCCATTCAGTGAGCGAATTTCATCACCGACCGTCAATCCGGCCAGATCTGCGGGAGACGATGGCGTAACGGCCACAACCTGCGGAAATGGCATGGCACTATCCTACCCGTTTCCCTAGGTAGCCTAAGAGGCGTGAATGTCGACCGAGTGTTACTTGCTGAGCCTCGAGGATTTTGTGCTGGGGTTGAGATGGCCATCAAGGCTCTTGCGTGGATGGTGCGTATATTCGAAGAGCCCGTGTATTGCTACCACGAGATCGTGCACAATCGTCTCGTCGTCGAGGAGTTCACCCGACAGGGAGTCATCTTTGTTGACACGGTCGATGAGGTTCCCGCGGCAGTGCCTCTCATGCTCTCAGCACATGGATCCGCTCCAGATGTTGAGCATGCTGCGGCTCTGTTTGATCGAGTGGTGGTGAATGCCGTCTGTCCACTCGTCACCAAAGTGCATCACGAACTCAAAGTACGCGCGAACAAGGGTTACACCGTGATTTACGTGGGCCACGCGGGCCACGAAGAGGCCATCGGCACGATGGCAGTGGCACCAAACGTAGTGCGCCTCGTCGAGAGCGAAGAAGAGGTCGACTCGCTTGAAGATCTCGGAAGCACGGTCGCCTTGCTCGCACAGACGACGCTCCCCCATGATGAATGGTCGGGCATCGCAAGCCGCGCGAAGGAACGTTTTCCTGATCTCTGGATGCCTGGCCGATCCGACCTTTGTTATGCAACGACGAACCGCCAGGCGGCGCTTCGTGCCATAGCCGGGGATTGCGATGCGGTCGTCGTCATAGGATCGGCAAACTCTTCGAACACCGTTTCGCTGACGCACGTTGCAGCAAGCGCAGGGTGTCCTCGAGTACTCCGTATTAATTCCGCCAATGAGTTGCCTGACGACCTTGTCGGTGTCGTCGGGGTTACTGCGGGAGCCTCTGCACCCGAGTGGCTAGTAGATGAAGTCGTCCAACATCTCAATCCGGCCAATGGTACCGAACGCGTGCGGGCGATCGAAGAGGACGAATACTTCCCTCCCCCACACCAGTTACGTGATCTTTTGCGAACGGTTTGGACGACCGCTTCACTCGCTCTCGGAGTGGTTCCCGATGGTCAACCACCATCGACCGAGGATCGCAATGTCGCAGCTGCGATCATGCTGGCACGCTCTGAATGAACCAACGAGAGCAACGACGCAGGCGACAGGTACGCGAACTTGTCGATGATGTAGCAATCGAGGAGTTCCACCTCGCACACGGAAAACCCGATCTTCCTCCGGTTGCAATAGTTATCGCCGCCTACAAAGAGCGAGAGAACATCGGAGCGGTGATTTCGGCCATGCCCGGTTCTCTGTGCGACCTCAAGACCGGGGTCATTGTCGTGGTTGATGGTGAGGAGGATGGAAGTGCGCAAATCGTCCGTGATCATCTTGATTATGCGGTGATTGCTCCGGTCAATCGCGGACAGGGTGCGGCGCTCCGGCTCGGCTACCGCGTCGCACGTGAGCACGGCGCTCAATACATCATCACGGCAGATGCAGATGGCCAAACTGATCCAAGTGATCTCGAGGGTGTGCTCAGACCTCTTGTGGAAAACATCGCTGATTTTGTCAACGGTTCCCGCCGACTTGGGCGGACAGAGTCGCGAGGTACGTTGCGAAACATAGGAGTCGTCCTGTTTGCGGCGATCATTACGATGCTGACGGGCACCCAGGTGACTGATACCGCAAATCCAATTCGTGCGATGAGAGCTGAATTTTCCGGTCAGTTGGTGTTAGACGAGCCTCAGTTTCAGGCTTCGGAATTGCTGATTTCCGCGATCATGTCCGGCGCTCGTTACCAAGAGAGACCGGTCACGATGAGGGCGCGGTTCAAGGGATCTTCGAAAAAGGGAGGAAATTTCTCCTACGGAAAAAACTATGCGAAGGTTGTCTTTCGTACCTGGATACGTGAACGCGCCAGCAGGGCCTAGGCAGGGCTTTCGTCTATCTCCGAAAATCCAACCATGTTGCACGCAGTCCCTCTTCAAGTGTGAATGCGGGTGAAAACCCAAGACTCCTTGCCAGAGAGGTATCGACGATGACCGCCGGCATCTCGCCGGGCTTGCCAGCGACATGGGTCGCGCCGATCTCGGTCTCCGTCGCGTCACAGGCGAGTCGGTGCAGGGCATTCATCGACACTGATCTTGCAGATCCAATTGTCAGGACGTTCGATGTGTCAAGTGCAAGACCGAGTAACAACGAGGCCACGGCATCGGTGACAAAAATGTAGTCACGGACCTGTTCACCGTTACCATAAATCTCGATGGATCCGCCTACGAGCGCGGCCTTCATCATTCTTGCGATTACAGAGTCCTTCAGCTGCATCCCGATTCCATAGACGTTCGTGAAACGGAGTGCAACCGAAGTCATTGAGTAACTTGCAGCATATGCGGAAAGCAGCATTTCTGCCGATGCTTTTGTTGCACCATATGGTGTCAGAGGTGCAAGCGGGCTGTTTTCATTGATTGTCGAACTGCCAATATTGCCAACGACTGCATTAGTCGAGGCGAAGACGAATCGATCGACATCGCGAAGTCGGCACTGTTCCAGGAGGAGATGTGTCATCAATACATTTGTCCGAAAGACACCGTCCGGGTCATTCACACTCTGAAGAACAGAGGTGATCGCGGCAAGATGGACGACCGCGTTCACATCGTGATTGAATGCAGCCGCGACACGCTCTGGTTCTCGGAGATCTCCGATCTCCTGGTGGATTGGAGCGGAGGCATCTGGAAATGGCCTGAGATCAGCCACAACGACTTCGTCACCTCGCGCGAGGAGCGCACGGACGACGTGTTGTCCGACAAAGCCCGATCCACCTGTCACCAATACTCTCACTGAATACCTCGTTTAAGAAGACGATACGACCGGTCGCAGATAGAAGATACACGTGATGGGCTGCTCGACGATTCCGCTGCGCACAGAAAGAGCCGGGTCAACTTTTCGAATTGCCCTGAAGATGCGCGTCTGCGGCTGCCTGTGCCTGTTCCATTCCAGTACGGATCTCTTCGGTAAGTGCGGCGGTGAGCACTCGTGCGATACGACGCGAGCCTAGTTCCTCGGTTTCACGCGTAACCGCCGTCATGATTGGCTCTCCAACACTGACGACCACCCGGGCTGGCCGTATCCAGATGCTTCCCCTTGGCATCGCGCGTTCCACACCGGCCATGCCCACCGGAATGACCGGTACACAGGCTCGCAGGGCAAGATACGCGGCGCCCTCGCGGATGCTTGGAACTGTCGAACCGTAACCTCGGGTACCCTCGGGAAAGACCACGAGTGGCTCTCCGGCCGCGAGAACCTCAAGAGCGCGTTTTAACGCGTCCCGGTCCGCGGCTCCTCGCTGAACGGGAAATGCGCCGAGCAGCTCCAGCAGGCGACCAACGGACTTGACCCTCCACACCTCGCCTTTGACCAGGTAGCGGAGTCTTCGTCTCGATACACGCGCCGAGATGAACCAGTCGATGTACGACCGATGAACCGGAGCAAGGACAAATGCGCCGGATTTCGGGATGTTCTCCCTACCGATTACACCCCCGACAAAGAGCAGATGGGAGAGACCGACGACTATCACCCTACAGATGGCGTAGAACAGCAGCTCCGGCCTCGACACCGGGTGGATGCTTGGAAGAGCTAGCGGTCTGTCTTGGGTCACAACATCGCGACGATCTGGTCGACAACCTCATCGGGGGTATATCTTGTGGAGTCGATCACAATTGCTCCATCTGCTACCAGCAAAGGTGATGTGTCACGCGTTGAATCAATTTCGTCACGACGCGCGATGGATCTTCCCGTCGCCTGGATCACCGTTGAATCCACGTTCGCCATCGCCGCACTCTGGAGAGCTCGCCGTCTGGCGCGTTCTGACGCGGATGCGGTCAGATAGACCTTCAGCGTCGCAGCGGGAAAAACCACCGAACCAATATCTCTTCCTTCAATGACCCCTCCAGCATGTTTCGTAGCCCATTCACGCTGGCGTCTGACGAGTTCAGTTCTGACCTCGGGTTGGCGTGCGACAAGTGAAACGGACGAGTCGACGGCCTCTGAACGAATCTCCCTGCTGACGTCCTCGCCGTCCAAGATCACCGTCTCATCCATCTCAAGCTGCATTTCGCGGGCAATCTGGCCAAGCAACTCTCCATCATGGAGGTCAACTTCCATACGGACCGCTAAAAGCGCGACAGCTCGATACATCGCTCCTGTGTCAAGGCGTTGCAGGCCAAGCTTTCCAGCGAGTGCCTTTGAGACGGTCGACTTTCCTGATCCTCCCGGGCCGTCGATGGCGATTAGTTGCACTGAATCGCCTCAAGGTCTACAACAAAGGTCGGCCAACTCGTTGCAACGGATTCGAATCCGCTGATCACGAGTGGTTCAGTTCCACACATCGCTGCGATCGCGAGCGACATGGCGATTCGGTGATCGCCGTGAGATCGTACGGTCCCGCGTGGGCGTAGGCCCGATCCAGTCACGACGAGACCGTCTTCTGTGGGCTCTACGTTTGCACCTATGGCGCGCATTTCACTCGTTATCGTCGCGATCCGGTCGCTCTCTTTGACCCGCAACTCCCCGGCGTCGCGAATAATGGTCCTTCCACTCGCGCAAGATGCTGCGACGCACAGGATGGGGATTTCGTCGATCAGGCCTGGTATCTCTTTACCGCCGATCTCGGTTCCGACAAGACGCGCGTAGCGGACATGGATGTCCGCCACGTTCGTGTTGCGCTCAGTGATTGAGATATCTGCTCCCATGCGAACCAAGACGTCGAGGAATCCAGCGCGTCCCGGTCCAACGTAGACATTTTCGACGGTGAGATCACTCCCGGGAACAATGCTCGCGCCGATGATGAAAAAGGCAGCTTGAGAGGGATCACAGGGTATTTCGAGATCAAATGGAGCGAGGGTCGAGGACCTCAGTTCGACGGAATAGTCCGAGTCGTCAGAAGAACAGGAGATATTGGCACCGGCGAGTCGCATCATCTCCTCGGTATGACGACGAGTCGCGACCGGCTCATGAACAACCGTCTCGCCCGAGGCGGCAAGTCCTGCCAACAAGACAGCGCTCTTTACCTGGGCACTCGCAACAGGAGGGGTGTAGTCAATTCCATGCAGGCGGCCTCCCCTCACGGCCAGCGGGGCGAATCGTCCGTGTTCCCGGCCATCAATGAGCGCACCCATCTCCCGTAGCGGAACTGCCACCCGGTCCATGGGTCGACGATGAATGGACTCGTCACCAATCAAGACACTGAGAAAAGGCAGCGAGGAGAGCACCCCTGCGAGCAAACGCATGCCTGTGCCCGAATTCCCCATGTCAAGCGGACGCTCGGGTTCTTTGAGTCGACTCCGACCACCATGGATGAGATCTCCCTCAAAATCGACACCCATCATGGCGAGCGCGGCGCGCGTGGCAAGTATGTCGGTACCCTCTCCGAGACCACTCACCCGTGATGTTCCCTCCGCGAGCCCACCGAGCAAAAGGGCTCGGTGCGAAATTGACTTGTCGCCAGGAACATGGGCACGTCCGGTCAAGGAACCGCGCCCTGTAAATGAGACAACCAATCCCTGATCCGTCATGTCAGTCCCATGATGGAAGGATGATACCCACGGCCGGTGAGGACCTCCCTTGCCCGCTCGGCGTCCTCAACGCTGATCATTAGCACGATCACACCTCGATCCCCCTCGGCCGAGTGCGCGATCTCGAGGTCCCAGATATTTATTCCAATTCCGCCAAGTACCGTCGTCACCTCCGCAAGAACGCCTGGCCGATCGGGCACAGGTACGCGAAATTCGGTGATTGCCTCTGGTGAGGGGACTCGCGGCGGTAGGTTTCGTCTCGCCTGCTTCGCGTAGTCAAGTAATTCAACTAGGGCAGCGTGGTCACCTGATGCGACAATTCGTCGAGCTTCATCGAGTCGAATCCGCAGCGCATCGAGTGCTTCGAGGACCGCTGAAGCATTATCTCGAAAGATGTCGGGCCAAATGGCTGGATCCCCGGCTGCGATACGCGTCATGTCTCGAAATCCTCCCGCTGCGAGCCTCAACAATGTGCGATGCTCACTTGAAGCATCGGCAGCTACCGCCATGAGGTTCGCCGCGGTGAGGTGCGGCAGATGCGACACGACGGCAACGAGGGCGTCATGGCGTTCTGGCGACAAGAGAAGTGGGTCCGCACCAAGCGAGGAGACTATTTCCCTTACTCTCTGGAGGGCGTTGGAGTCAGTGTGTTCGTTGGGTGTCAAAACCCATGTCGCGCCGTTGAACAGGTTGTGGTCAGCTCCGTCTGGACCCTCTTGTTCAGATCCGGCCATTGGGTGTCCGCCAAGAAAACGCGGCGAATGCAGCGCTCCTGCAATCCGCGCCTTTACACCGGCGACGTCGGTAACGATCACTGCGGGGCGGGATGGATCATCCAGGATTTGGGAGGCGATTGCAACAACCTCGGAGGGCGGAGTCGCGATGATCACGACCGATGCATCCATATCGCTGCCAATGCGATCGATAGCGCACAATTGGATCGCTCGCTCGCTCCTGGCCTGATTCAGGTCACTACCGCTTATATGCCATCCAAGCTCTCGCAATCGGAGTCCTATTGAAGAACCAATAAGACCAAGACCGATGATCTCGGCGCGAGGCACTGGGAACGGAGTCACGCGCGGCACCGGCATTCTTTTACTCGACGAGGTCGGTGCGAAGCACGACCGCGCCTTTGGTGTAGACATGGTGAATCTCGGCACGGGAGTTTTCTGAATAACATTGCACCATTATTCGGATGCAGCGTTCAAGCGCGCCTCTCACGCCGAGTTCGACTGCCCCGAACAGCGGGACATCGTCGAGGTCAAGTGCATGGGCCCCGGTCGCGGGGAAGGCCGAGGTGAGGTCGGGGGTCGATGAGAAGAAAATACATACCAGGTCGTCGCGCCTGATTTCGTTGCGCCTGAGAATCTCTTCCAGAAGCTCTTTGGTGGCGCCAATGATCTGCGAGGATTCATCCTCCTCGACTGTGGTGGCACCGCGAATGGCTCTAAGTGTCATTTGCATTGGTCTCGAAGCCTATCGGTCAAGCAAACGCGAGGTTGTCCTCACGGCAACTTCGGAGAGCTTGCGCACCTCTTCCTGGCTGAGATGACGATATTTTCCGGGGGCGAGCTGGCTGTCGCTCACCGATCCGATTCTCGTTCGTACGAGGCGTACCACCGGAAGCGACACAGCCTCACACATTCGACGCACCTGCCGGTTCTTCCCCTCGTGGATGACGATCTTGAGAATATTGTCGCCAATATTTGCGACCTTCGCAGGTTGAGTTGTCACGCCGGGTTCAATTTCGACTCCCTCACGCAGCATTCGAATCGCCAATGGGGTGACCTCACCGCGCACCTGGGCGAGATACTCCTTTTCGATACCGTGACTCGGGTGGGTAAGCAGTTGGGAGAGTTCGCCGTCATTGGTCAGCACAATCAATCCCTCGGTTGCAAAGTCGAGGCGCCCGACGGAGAAGACCCGAGGCTCGGTCGGAACAAGGTCAAGGACGGTGGGCCGTCCCTCGGGATCTGATGCCGTAACGACAACACCTGCAGGCTTGTTGACCAGGTAATGGACGATTCCCGGCAGTACTCCAACTGGGACTGAATCCACGGTGATTCGGTCGGATTCGACATCGACGCGTTGGCCGAGCCGCGCGACCTCCCCATTGACCGTCACTCTTCCGGCTTCGATAAGTTCGTCACAGACTCTGCGCGAACCAATCCCTGCCCGGGCAAGCACCTTCTGGAGACGTTCTCCGCTCGTCTCGCGAGTCACTCGTCGGGACCGGGCCGGAGAACCTGCTCAAGGAGCTCTACCGTTGAGACGTCAGGTACGAAATCCTCCAAAGGGGGGAGATCGTCGAGACTGTAAAGCCCGAGTCGCTCGAGAAAGAGGCGGCTCGTTCCAAACAAGATGGCCTGACCCGGGCCGTCGTCCCGACCGACCGACTCGACATATCCGCGCTGTGAGAGCAGGCGGATGACTCCATCGGCATTGACGCCGCGGATCTGGGCGATCTGCCCGCGCGAGATCGGCTGTTTATAGGCGACAATTGCAAGTGTTTCAAGCGCAGCTGGAGACAGTTTTGATGGCATGTCATCGAGGATGAAACGCTCGACGTATCCGCGATAGGCGGGATGACTCTGGAATCTGTACCCTCCGCCCACATGAGCCAGTTCAAAGCCACGCTCATCTTCTTCGTAACACTCTGCCATTACCTGACACAGTTGATCGATGCGCTCTACGGGGAGTTCGAGAAGTTCCGAAAGCAACTGGCTGGAAACGGGCTCGGCAGCGGTAATGATGACCGCCTCGATCGCAGCTGCCTCCGGTCTCCAGTCAACGGGTAACGGACTCATCACGTATTCGCCGTTGCAGAGTCGTCGTAGTTATCCGCATCGCGTATCTCGTAGTTGTTGTCCTTCGCGATCCAAATAATCAACAGATCACCAAAATTTACGGCTTGTTCCAAATCGACCAGCCCATTTTTGTAAAGCTCTAACAGTGCGAGAAATGTTGCAACCAGCCTCGCCTTTGACGGATCGCCGTAGAGCAGCTGTCCCAGCGTGATCCGCGGGCGATCGGGAAGAATGCCAACGAGAAGATCGAGGGTCTCGGTTACGGTGAACTCGTCCTCATGCACATGGAGGGTAGAAACGGTGCGCGCCGGTTGATTGGTGAAGGCTCTAAGGGCGGCTCGATGCACGTCAGCCCCCAAGATGCCCTCCAAGAGGTCGGGGGCGACTGCGTCAAAGCGCTCATCTGGTCCCGCACGACGCGGGGAGGCTCGCGAGGCTAGCGATTCAAGCGTTGCAAGCTCCTTTGCCGCCCCGCTAAATGTCTTGCACTCAACCAATCTCGCGAGAAGGTAGTCACGCGCTTCGAACAGCGACAGGTCTTCATCAAGAATCACATCCTCATTTTCCGGAAGCAACCGACGACACTTGAGCTCGACCAGAGTCGCAGCGATCAGGAGGAATTCGGTCGCAAGTTCCAGATTGGTTTGCTCGAGGCGACGAAGCTCTTGAATAAATGCCTCAACAATCTCCGAGAGGCTGATCGCGTAGACGTCGACCTCCTCCGCGGAGATAAGCTGCAAAAGTAAGTTGAAAGGACCGTCATAGACGTCAAGATGGACCTCGTAGGCCATATCATGACGATAACGGTCGGCAGAATCACCCGCGTGCGAAAGCACCAAATTCATGCGCCAACGCGAAATTCCCCGACTCTGACACCACTGCCAAGCGCTCGCGCAGTGACCCTCGAGACCCCTCTCCCTTGGGTTCAAACAACCATTCGGCGGTGGAGAAACTTGTAACATCTTCAGATGGCTCGGGTGCTCTCAGGGATTCAACCTTCAGGGACGATCCACATCGGGAACTATTTCGGTGCGGTGAGACCATGGGTCGCTGCCCAGACAGGTCACGACGCCTTTTACTTCATTGCCGACCTCCATGCCCTGACGCTCGACATTGACCCTGATGAGCTGCGTGCAAAGACACTCGAGACGGCCATAGTCCTATTGGCCGCGGGACTTGATCCGGCGCTTTGCACACTCTTTTTGCAAAGTCATGTTCATGAACACAATGAACTTGCTTGGTTACTCGAATGCGTCGCCTCATATGGCGAGTTGCGAAGAATGACGCAGTTCAAAGACAAAGGAGCGGGCCAGGAGTCGGTGCGCGTCGGGCTGCTCACCTATCCCGTGCTCGTCGCTGCGGATATCTTGCTCTACAAAGCTGATCAAGTACCAGTTGGTGATGACCAGCGGCAGCATCTCGAGCTCGCGCGGGATCTGGCGATACGCTTTAACAGCCGGTATCGAGCGGTTTTTCAAATTCCAGAGGCCGTGATTCCCATCATTAGCGCGCGCGTCATGGATCTTCAGAATCCAGAACGCAAAATGTCGAAGTCAGTGAGTTCACCGCAGGGCACTATCAATATCAGCGATGGTCCCGACGAAATTGCCAGGAAGATCCGACGGGCCGTTACCGATACTGAGACGACTGTTGTCTATGATCCAAAGACGCGTCCTGGCGTCTCCAATCTTTTGGAGCTTCTCTCTGGATCGACGGGTAAGTCACCCAAGGAACTCGCCGGGGAATACTCCTCCTACGGGAAATTGAAAGACGCGGTCGCCGAATCTCTCGTCGAGACCCTTTCTCCCCTACAGCGACGCATGGACGAGTTGCGCGACGATCCCGGATTCGTTTTGCGCTCGCTCCATGAAGGGGCCGAGAAGGCTCGCACGATCGCCGCGGAGACGCTTGTCAGCGCGAAAGATGCCGTCGGACTCCTTGCACCTGGTTAACGGGCGCAAGAACAGCGTCACACTCAAGTAGGCGCATTCATTGGGCGCCGGTGCCTTCGGTTCGCTCGAGATTGTCTTGTACGAGGGCCAGGAGTCGATAGAGAAAATGAGCAAATTTTGTGAAAGGCGCGAGAATGAAACAGGACCAGACGACGGCGAGATGAATGGCGAGAACGAATCCATAGATCGTGCTGTCACGGGTGACCAGTGTCGCAATCCCGGTGACACCAAGTGTCGCAAGGGCGAAAAGGAACGACCGGTCCATCAAATTCATCGGACCATCTGTGGCAATCGTGTCCTGGGATCTCTTGAGTCGGTACAGTCCGAGAGAGCCAATAATGAGGCCAATTCCACCGAGCACTCCCGAGACCACTGGAACCGATAGCAGTGCGAAGGGAGGTTTTGCCGAGAGAACATCCTGTTCGAATCCGGCCGAAATCGTGGCGAGTAAACAGAGAAGAAAACCGTAGGAGACCAGGTAGTGCAAGATCCTTCTTTCGGACGACGCGTGATTCTCCTTGACATAGCAGCCCTCTCGCCCTCCGCGTAGGTATCGCAGCGTCGCTCCATCACGGATCGCGCGCGCCAGGGGCCCGAAGTGAAACAGGTCTGCCATGCGTCCTCGTGTCGTCTTCCAGTACGCAATCATCCCGGTAGTCATTACGACCAGTGCGCATCCGAAGATCAGCAGGGAGACCACAATGAGCGCCTCGTAGCTCACGAACGCGTACGGCGAGCCAACAGGATCGAGACGACGAAAAAGTGCCGCAAGTCCGTGGTTGACAGAGATCAGTGTCAATACAATTGCAATGCAGCAAAGCGCGCTGGAAAATGAAAGTCGCAATGGGGTCGAACCTCGCGCACTATCGCGTTGGCGCAGTCGGAGCGGAAGACTTGACTGGTATGTGTCGCGTCGCACCTCTGCCAGAATTGCGGGCGGGTTGAGACCGAATTCGTGCGGCGGCGCGTACATGCACGCATAGAAACATGCACGACAGTCATGACAGAGATTTGCAAGATGGATGATGTCTCCTTGTTCTAGCTCAACCCTTCGTTCCAACGCAGGGTAAACCGCGCAGTAACCCTCGCAAAATCGGCATGAATTACAGACGTTGAGCTGACGTTTGGCTTCGGTAAAGAGCGCCGTCGCTGGTTCATCGTTCCGGTAGCGAAAGGCCGGATCAGTTGCTGACATAGCGAGCCGCCTCCCGTCCCGCAATGCGTCCCCACACGCTGCCGATCGTCAGGCCGAATCCAGCAAGATACCCTGAGCTGAGAACATTTCCGCTCATCATCTCTCCGGCGGCAAAGACATTCGCAAAGTGCGACCCGTCCTCGCGTTGAATTCGGGCGCTTCCATCAATTTTGACTCCCATATAGGTGAAGGTGATGCCCGGGCGCATGGCAATCGCGTAGTAAGGAGGCTGGTCAATCGGAAGGGCCCAGTTTGTCTTCTCTGGTTCAAGGCCAGAGGTATGCGCGCCATCTAGTCGCGTTGGATCGAATGGAGTACCTTTCACGATTGCGGCGTTGTACTCCAAGATTGTTCTTTCGAGACGCTCCGCGCTCAGCCCCACCGCATTGGCAATGCCCGCCAATGTGGCCGAGCGGGTGGGACCGTACATCGGTGGGAGAAACTCGCGGACTACCTTCGAGTCCCAGATCGCATACGCGATTTGACCATCTTGCAACGCGATATTGGTTCCCCATATGGCATATCGCTTCGGCCAGAGATCCTCACCTTCGTCATAAAAGCGTTCGGCGTGCCGGTTCAAGACAACAGAAAAAGGAATCGCGTCAATACGCGTCGCTATTCCTCCGTCAAAGCGTGGAGATCGAGCATCGATGGCAACCGCATGAAACCCACGCTCCTGTCCGGCCCGCGCGGCACCCAAATCGTAAAGCAGCGAAAGGACGGTGCCATCGTTGTAAATTGGCCCGCGGATCAGGTAGTTATAGGCGCTCGGCCCCCAGTAGCGTGCCAACCAGTCGAAATTCGCCTCGAAGCCTCCCGAAGCACACACAACTGCCTTTGCTCCCACCTTCGTCCGTTTCCCGTTGACCTCCACGAGCAGATGTGTAATGCGGTCACCCTCGTCCACAAAGCCCTCAACTGACGAGGAGTAACTCACATCTATCGACATCGCTGAGAGCGTCCGATAATACGTGTTAAGCAGCGCCTTCCCACCTCCGAGAAAGAAACGATTTGTTCTCCCGAGATGCAAGGTTCCCGACAGCGGTGCTTGCCAATGGATACCGTGTTCGCTCATCCAGCCGGGAACGCTCTCAGATTCGCACACGGTCAGTTCAGCAAGTCGCTCATCAGAGGGGCCACTCCCCACCCGACAGAGGTCATCCCAGAGCTCGTCATAGAGATAACTGCCGGTGTTGTACGCGTCGGCACTTGGATGAATGCATCGAATATTTCGCGTATGCCGCGTGTTGCCGCCGCGGACCTCATACGGTGCACGTTCAAGGACGAGTACCCGCTTCACGTAATGACGAGCCGACATCGCAGCAACGAGTGCGGCATTACCGCCGCCGATCACAACGACATCGAAATCCTCAGAAAACTCGACAGCTTTGGAGTTTTGCGCGATTGTCCCTGGCTCCTCCCGCAACGCGACGTCCCGTCAGCCTTGACGAGTCCAATCGATCGTAGCGTTGGCGGGCCGCCGCGTCAGAGTCCGATGCCGAATTGTGAGATGCCGACAACGGACTCCCATATGGATACTGCGTGTGAGAACAGTGAGTTCAAGGCACCGGGAGCGAGAAAGACCACTGCGAGCACGAGGATCAACGAAAATGAGCGAATACGGAAGTAAGTGGGTAGAGCCGAGGCGGGAAGGAGGCGTTCAAGTAAGACTGATCCATCAAGGGGTGGGATCGGTAACAGGTTGAACGTTGCAATAACAATATTGGTGAATCCGGCAAGCATGAGGACCTGGTCGATGAGGGGCCAACGTTGAAAAGCGCTTATTGACAAGATTGCCGCATTACCGGTCAGGTGTAGCGCAAATCCCATTGCCAGTGCAATGAGAATATTTACCGCGGGTCCAGCGAGGCTCACCAATATCTCCTGGTTGCGTGGATGTCGTAACCGGTTGATATTCACCGGAACTGGCTTCGCCCAGCCAAACGCGATACCCGTTGTGAGGATGAGAAGGATTGGTACGACAACCGTGCCGATTGGGTCAACGTGTCGCAACGGGTTGAGTGAAAGCCTCCTCGCGTCACGTGCAGTCGTGTCGCCACACCAGAGCGCGACTACTCCATGTGATACCTCGTGAATGATGATAGTGGGGATGAGAATCAGAAAAAACAGTGCGGACTGATTCGACAGGACGTGGTGGCGAATCGCCTCGATTAACAACGCGACGAGTACGACGCCACCACCAAGTATCCAGGGTCCGTAATGGTGCAGATAGGCGCGCTGGCGCGACGAGAAATTCATCGGTGCATTTAGTTGCGGGCGGACTTTGCGTCAGCGATGCAGGTGGTCACCGTCGGCATCGCTTCGAGCCGATCCGGCGAGATCTCCTTGCCGCATACACTGCACAGGCCATACTTGCCCTCTTCAATTCGCGCGAGCGCCGAGAGGACATCGGCCAGCGAACGCCGCAGCTTGCTCGCGAGCGCCTCGGATTCGCTTCGCTCTGCGGTGACCTGACTACTATCGGCAAAATTGGAGTCATAGTTCAGGCCAGTGTCGGTCGCGGTTGCATAGCCCAAGTCTGCGAGTTCTGCCTGGAGTCGGCCCCGTTCCTCGCGGAGTAGAGATTCATATCGTGTCAGAGACAGTTCGGCGCTCATGAGATCAGCCTAGTGAGACAAGAGGTCACACGGGGCAATCGGTCGCCCACCTTGGCTTATCTGCCTTGTCAGTACTGCGGAGTTCCCCGCGCGCGCGGGTGGGCCTCGAAATAGGCTCGTGCGAGATGTTCTGGTGAAACCTTTGTGTATACCTGTGTCGTGGTGATCGAGGAGTGTCCCAGAAGTTCCTGCACGACGCGGATGTCCGCTCCATGTCCAAGAAGGTGTGTTGCAAAGGTGTGTCTCAGCACATGCGGCGAGACTCGCTCGCCAAGACCAGCCCGCTCTGCCACGGCGTGGATCGCGACCCAGGCGCCCTGACGGTTCATCCTTCGCCCGCGCGACGAAAGGAAGATTGCATTCGCGTCCTCGCGGCGGCTCCACTGCAATGGAACGAACGTCGGTCTTCCTCCCGCTCGGTACCAGCATTCCAGCGCCTTCATGGCATAGCTTCCAACAGGGACAATCCGCTCCTTGGAGCCCTTTCCAAAAACCCGCAACAGTGCGGAATCACAATCGAGGTCACCAAGGGAGAGATTCACGAGCTCAGATATCCGAATTCCGGTCGCATAGAGAACCTCCAGCATTGCCCGATTCCGTAATGAACGCGCGTCTTGGTCCGACGTGGCGGCAAGTAGTTCGCCCACCTCCTTTTCACTCAGCGCCTTCGGGATCGCACTCGGAACGCGGGGTCCTTCGATCTCAGCCGTCGGGTCGACGACCGCTCCTCGCTCATCCACGCAAAACTGGTGCAGTCCGCGGATTGCCGCCAAGGCTCTCGCGCGCGAGGTGGCGCGTAATCCAGAGGCACGCAAAAAACCCAGATAATCTTCGACGATCGGCGTAGTTACCTTGAGAAGATCTACCCCCCTTGCCCGGAGAAAGTCCTCGTAGCTCCCAAGATCATGGCGGTATGCAGAGATCGAGTTTTTCGCGCGACCTCGTTCGACCACGAGATATGACAGAAATTCTTCGGCATCTTGGCTGAGAGAATTCACTTTGAGCTCACAACCAACGCTTAGTGAGCCGCCCGATCGCTGAGCACGCGCTCTGCGAAGGTCACCGCAATAATCGTCTTCGCATCGACGATCTCCCCATTTCGAACCATTCGCCAGAAATCGAATAACGGCACTGCGACAAGCGTCATGAACTCCTCTTCGATGCCGTGTACATCTCGTTCAATCGGCGCAAGGCCTTCAGCGAGAAAACACGTTGTCAACTCGTCCGTGAATCCCGGTGAGTTGAGAAATGAGCCAAGCTTTGAAAGGCGCGAACTCATCCGCCCGACCTCTTCTGCAAGTTCACGTTCTGCGGCGAGTTCAATCGGTTCATCGGGAATATCGAGCTTGCCGGCGGGAATCTCAAGAATCAACCGATCGAGCGCCCCTCGGTATTGGCGAACCATGAGGATTGAAACGGGATCCCCTTCAAGCGCGACAATGCATACTGCGCCCGGATGCCGCACGATCTCGCGCTCGAATGTGTAGCCATTGGGATCGAGAAATGTCCCCGTTGTCAGTTGAAAAAAAACGCCCATGTGTCGGATGCGCTCACCGAGAAAACGAAAGCTACCTCCACTAGGAGGTGACATGGGTGTCGATCTCAAAGAGATGCGGATTACGTGCTCTCGCTCGCTCAAGTCCGGCCCCAACAAGTTCGCGAAACAGAGGATGTGGACGTTCTGGCCGACTCTTGAACTCCGGATGAGCCTGGGTCCCCACCCAGAAGCGATGGCCAGGGAGCTCGATGAACTCCACCAGCCGACCATCGGGGGAGGTGCCGCTGAGTCCGAGCCCTGCATCTTCGAGCCGTTGTCGGAAACGGTTGTTGACTTCGTAACGATGTCGGTGTCGTTCAGTTACCGTCGTGGCGCCGTAGATCTGTTCGACCTGTGATCCGGGCTTGAGTAGTGCGACATATGCGCCAAGACGCATGGTGCCGCCCATGTCAATCACGTCGACCTGTTCATCCATCAGGGCGATGACGGGAAATTCGAGGGCGTCGGAGAACTCAGCGGAGTGTGCGCCACTCATGTGTGCGACATGACGCGCGAAATCGATCACCATCACCTGAAGCCCAAGGCAAATTCCGAGACAGGGAAGGTTGTTCTCCCTTGCATACGTTGCAGCGGCTATCTTGCCCTCCACGCCGCGCTCACCAAAGCCTCCGGGAATGACGATTGCATCAAGATTGTCAAGATCAGCCGAGACGTCGACATCGATGAACGACTCTGCCTGGATCCATTCAAGTTCAACACGTGCGCCGTGCGCAAACCCGGCATGACGCAGTGACTCAACGACGGAAAGATAAGCATCTGGCATGTTGATGTATTTGCCGATAATGCCGACGCGTACTCGCTCCGTCGCGTCGTTTACTCGTCGGACGAAGTCTTCCCAGGTGCGCAGATCCACGCTGCGTTCGGGTCCCTCCAGATTCAGTATCTGACAGACCGTCGAATCGAGTCCCTCGTCGTGGAGCAAAAGCGGAATCTCATAGATGCTCGAGGCATCGACCGCAGAGACGACTGCTTCGATCGGGACGTCGCACAGCAGCGAGATCTTCTGCTTGAGCGAATTGCTGATCGGGTGGTCGCTCCGGCAGACAATCACGTCAGGCTGGATTCCGCGCCCTCGGAGCTCGGTCACGCTGTGCTGGGTGGGTTTGGTCTTCTGTTCGCCCGATGGAGCGAGATACGGGACGAGGGTGAGGTGTATGTAACACACGTTCTCTCTTCCGACTTCGCGCCGGAACTGGCGGATCGCCTCGATGAACGGCACGATTTCAATGTCACCAACGGTGCCACCAACCTCGACGATAAGCACGTCGACGTCGTCATCGGCAAGTCGGAGAATTCGCTCTTTGATCTCGTCGGTAATGTGCGGTATCACCTGTACGGTGCGGCCAAGATAGTCACCACGTCGCTCTTTTTGCATCACCGAGGTATATATCTGACCAGTAGTGGCATTTGATGTACGCGGCAGGTTTTCGTCGATGAAGCGCTCGTAGTGTCCGAGATCGAGGTCTGTCTCTCCACCGTCTTCGGTGACAAAGACCTCTCCGTGTTCAAACGGGTTCATCGTGCCCGGATCAAAATTGAGATAGGGGTCGAGCTTACACATACGGATCTTGAGTCCGCGCGCCTTGAGGAGTCGACCGAGCGATGAGGCTGTAAGGCCCTTGCCGAGTGAACTTGAAACGCCACCGGTAACGAACACGAACTTAGCCACTACATCCTCCGTTATCTGCCTCCTTCACGCTAGCGGCTGTTCGACCGAATGAGTGAGATGTTCGTAATAAATCATCGAGAAACCTGACGTTCCCTCGCGACTTTCTCAAGAAGTTCAGCTGCATGGCGCCGTGCGTTTTCAGAATCCGGGTGGCCAGAGAGCATCCGCGCGAGTTCACTTATGCGTTCTTCACCTTCGACCGCCTCGACATGGGCAAGCGTGCGATCGCCACTCATATCCTTGTGAACCACGAGTTGATTGTCGGCGAATGCGGCGACCTGTGCGAGATGCGTCACGACGATGACCTGATGGTCCCGACCGAGCTCTCGCAGTGCCCGTCCTACTGCCAGAGCGGCCTCGCCACCTATTCCGGCATCCACCTCGTCGAACACGAGCGTCGAGGGTCCCGCGTTGAGGACGAGACGCAGTGCAAGCATCGTACGCGAGAGCTCTCCACCCGAGGCGACCTTGCTGAGTGCCAACGGTGCCTCACCGGGATTTGCACCAAGAAGATACGTCACCTCGTCGGCCACTCCGTTATCCGGGAGTGCAATTTCGATTCTTGCCTTGTCAAGCCCAAGATCTTTGAGATGGGATTCCACCTGTTGGGCAAGTGGCACTGCCCCTTTGCGCCGCAGATCTCCAATCGTGCGTTCTTCATCTCGAATCTTCTCGAGCAGCATCTCGCGCCCAGCGAGCAGTTGGGTTCGGGTTTCGTCCATAGAGCAAGAACGCGCAATCTTCTTGATCAATTCGTCGCGGGCCTCAAGGACCGCGGAGAGGGAATTTCCGTGTTTCTTTTTCAAACGAGTAAAGCTGGCACGTCTATCGCGAATCTCTTCAAGTCGATTTGGATCCTCTTCAAAGGTCTCCGTCGCCCTGCGCAGCTCTGCTGAGAGATCATCGAGTTCAGCGCTCAGCGAACGCAGTCTCTCGGCGATATCGTGCAAAGCCTGGTGCTGGCCCAGAGATTCCAGGGAGGCTCCCAGATGGTCTCGGGCACCTCTGGTTACCCCTCCCACAATCTCCATATACGCGCTTTGGGCTGACTCTCTGAGCTCAGCGGCCTGTGCGAGGAGATCGTGTTCGCTCGCGAGTTCCTCGTCCTCATTGGCTGAGGAGATGTTGAGCGCTTCGATCTCACCAAGTTCGAACTGCCAGAGGTCGAGCTCCCGGGCGCGGAGTTGGTCGTCCCCCCCGAGTTTTTCGAGCTCCTCGTCAAGCGTTCGGAGTTCACTTCGCAGTTGTCGGAGTAGGTCGAGATCCACATGCGCAAACTGGTCAAGTGAGCGTCGCTGTTCCGCCGGAGCGAGCAGTGACTGGTGGGCGTGTTGACCGTAGAGGTCCACGAGATCGGTACCAAATTCGACGAGTGTGGAGAGTGGCGCGAGTGACCCATTGATGAACGCGCGTGATCTCCCGTTCCGTACCAGCGTACGCCGGATGATTGTCTCTGTACCAGCGTGGAAAAATTGCCCCTCGACACTCGATTCAGCCATTCCGGTACGCACCATGGAGGGGTCAAATCGCCCACCGACAAGCAGCTCGAGTGCATCAACGATCATCGTCTTTCCGGCCCCGGTCTCCCCGGTAATCGCCGTCATTCCCTCGTCGAGTTCGAGATTGACCTCCGCAATGACACCAAGATCGCGCACGCGAAGCTCGTTGATCATGTTCTAGCGGTCCAGCAGCCCGAACTTCGTATGCAAGATCTTGTAGAACCCGTGATCTCCGATTTTGATCATTCGAGCAACATGAGGGGATACCTCTACCTCAACTCGATCACCCGGCAAGAGTTTGGCAATCCTTTCACCGTCCACGACTGCGACTGCCTCCCGGTCAGGGAGAAGTTCAAAACTGATTCGCAACTCAGGCTCGATAATCAACGTGCGGTCGAACAGCATGTGAGGAGCGATCGGCGTCATCACCAGAGCAGCGAGTCTCGGCGAGACAATCGGTCCGCGTAGCGAAAGGTTGTACGCCGTTGAACCGGTCGGCGTCGCCACCAGCATTCCATCGGCGGCATAGGTAAGAAATTGGTCATCCCCGATCTTGACCGCGAGGTGGATCGTGTGCCCGTCAGAGGTTTTCTGGACGACCACCTCATTCATGGAGACGACGTTCGAGACGATCTTGCCCCCCGTCTCTCGCGAGGTAATCGACACCTCGAGCAGCATTCGATCTTCGATGTCATAGTTCCCAGAGGCCAAAATGGAACAAGCTTGAACAATCTCGTCGGGTTCCACCGTCGTCAGGTACCCGAGATTGCCGAGATTGACTCCGAGCACCGGAATTCCCGATGGGGAGGCAAGGGCAACTGTGCGCAACATTGTTCCGTCGCCGCCAAGGCTGATGGCGAAGGCAATGTCGGGTTGAAAGAGCTCTTGCACCGGACCGTCCAACGCGATGACCGTGTGTACTACGATGCCCCGCTCTTGCCACCAACTTTCAACAATGTCGGCGAGTTCGCGTGCAACGAGACGTCTCGGGTGCACCACCAGGGCAATCTCACGCAAATCCCGTGCCTCTCTGTTGTCCGTCATCGCGCTAACTGGTCTTGAGAGAACGAGACAGCGTGCTCCTCATCGTTGAGGAACGATGTTCCATCGCAGAACTCAGCTCTCGTCTTTGGAGGGCTGAGATGTTGTCTTTGCACCTGCGCCGGGACCGAGTTCTATTCGGGCTCCGGGCTCGCCGTTCTGATCCGGTGAAATCGGTTCGGCAAGATGCACCAGCACTCTGTGGAGCTGCTGGGAGAACGTCTTTGCGGCCTCGACGATCTCGCCTCGTTGCGCCTTGAGACGCTGCTCGAGGTCGCCCAATGAGTCAACAGACTTCGCAATGTTGAGAACCGTCTCTCTGAGGTTCTTCGCGCGATCCTTGGCCACTTCGAGATGTGACTCGGTGGCGAAGGTAGTCGTGCGTGCGCTCTTGGCGATATGTTGCAAGAGATCGGACAGATTGAGATCGTCGGACCCGATTTTGGCCGCTCCCTTTTGGATCAATCGCTCCACTCCATCTCGGAGCAGTTTTCGCGGGTAACCAGCCATCTCATGAGTGTAGGCCGGAACTCGCCAGAATTTGCTGAGGTGAGGTGTGAAGCGCCTCGGCGACCACCGAGATGAGGTCGGGTCCATCGATATCTGGCTTTGGAACGACGTTGACCGAATCGGCCGTCACACCCGAGCGTACGATGCCGAATCTGGCACCGAGACAACGGGCGAGTTCCCCGTCAGTCTCGGGGCGATCCCCGATTACGACGGAGACCCTACCGAGGACCTGTTTCACCAGATCGACCGAGGGAGGATAGGGCTTTCCTGCAACAACTGGTGGTACCCGTGTGGCGTATTGGACCGCTGCGACGAGTGCTCCCCCACCGGGCAACACGCCGTTGGTCGTTGGGTAGGTTGCGTCATCGTTGGTGGCAAGAAAGGTTGCACCACCATTGATGGCACGGCATACCCGCGTGAGTCGATCGAACGTCAACCTCTGGTCCAGTCCGACCACGCAGGCATCGATGCGTTCTGAGTCTTTGAGCAGATCAAGGTCAACCACATCGATGCCACGCTCGACCAACGCCTCGACGATCCCGGCGCCACCGAGAACCGTCGCCCTCGCGCCCAAAGGCAGCAACGCTGCCGCTGCCTGTGACGAGCTGAGCAAATCCTCATCTGCAAATTCGATGCCGTGACGTTCGAACTTTGCGCGCATCTCCACCCTTGTTGAAAAGGAGTTGTTGGTAAAGAAGGCAACGCGGACTCCGCAGGCCCTTAGCGCTCCGATCGCTGCACTCGATCCTGCGATCGGCCTGTCGGCCAACCAGACGACACCGTCAAGATCGACGAGCCAGCAGTCATCGGTGCCGAGTGTGGTCATCTGAGTATCTTCTCATCGACCAAGCCATTTCATGCAATTTGGCGGAAACCGGCAGGCAGGGATGTGCTACGAAAGGATATGACCCGCTTTGAACCTTTTTTAGGACTCCGCTACGACGACGAACTTGCTCGTCTGGCCGAGGTTATTGCACCGCCCTACGACATAGTCGATGCGAAAGAACATGCACAGTTGAGCGAGCGCAGCCCGTTCAACGCGATCCATGTCGAGCTACCAGAGCCAGAGGGCGAACGCGACCGATATGGTCACGCCGCACAGCTGTTCGCCGAGTGGCAACAACTCGGCGTCTTGCGCCGTGACGATGTTGACGCTCTGTATCTCTACCGGATGAGCTTTGTCGATGAGAGCGACCAGATGCGATCCACGACGGGCGTCATCGGAGCGCTTGGTATTGATGCCTCCAGCGCGGGAACGGTTCTTCCGCATGAACGGACAATGCCAAAACCAAAGGGAGATCGCCTTGATCTCCTGCGAGCGACGAAGATCAATGTCTCTCCGATATGGGGCCTCTCTCTCGCCGAAGGACTCGCCGACGTTCTGATCGGCGTCACCACCTCCCAGCCCGCTCTCCAGCGCGCGACGGATGACGAGGGGACCACCCACGAGCTCTGGATGGTCACGGACCAATCCATCATCACGCAGATCTGTGAGCTGATTGGCCTGACGCCGGTGGTGGTCGCGGATGGCCACCACCGGTATGAGACATCCGGGTACTACCGGTCCGAGATACGAGCGCAAAACGGTGATCTGCCTGGCGACCACGACCTCGTGATGGCACTGATTGTCGAACTCTCCCCTGACGAGCTGTTTGTTCAGGCAATCCATCGGCTCATCAAGGGCCTTGCCGAGGACTTTGACATTGTCGCCGGACTTTCGCGCCACTTTGTCATTACTCGCGGCCCCGGCGATATCTCCGACCTCTCACGGTCTCTTGTGCCACATGGGGCTCTCGGCCTGATCACGCCTGATGGGAACTACCTGCTTGTTCCCACCGCCGAACTCAACGGCGCGGCTGAGGCAGACCTCGATTCAAGCCGACTCGATCTCGCGCTCGAGGGTTTTCCTGCCCACGAACTCCGCTATCAGCATGGCTCCCATGTCTGCGCTGGACTCGTTGCGGATGGTTTTGCACAGTGCGCCGTGCTGTTGCGACCCGCGACGGTTGCCCAGATCGCCGAGACGGCTCGGAGCGGAAATCGCATGCCACCAAAGACTACGTTTTTCAATCCCAAACCACGCACCGGGATGGTTTACCGACCTCTTGTTGACTGACAACAGCACACGTCAGAGAGCGACCGGTTGGTCGTGGAGGCGTCGTTGGGGCTACGCGACACTCACCGTCGTGTCGAGGAAGACGTCTTGCACCGCGTTGATCAGCGCGACCCCGTCTCTCTTCGGGCGCTGGAATGCCTTGCGACCGACGATCAGTCCCGTTCCACCCGCCCGTTTGTTGATTACCGCAGTGCGGACGGCGGCGGCGAGGTCGCTGGCGCCAGCGGACTCCCCTCCCGAATTGATCAATCCGATGCGGCCCATATAGCAGTTGACGACCTGCCAACGGGTCAGGTCGACCGGATGGTCCGTCGTCAGCTGGGAGTACACCAAGGGATCTGTTCGGCCAAATTTCAAAGCGGTGTAACCCCCGTTGTTCTCGGGTTGCTTTTGCTTGATGAGGTCTGCTTCGATCGTGACGCCAAGGTGATTCGCCTGCCCGGTGAGGTCGGCGGAGAGATGGTAGTCCGCCTCTTTCGTCTTGAAGGCGTTGTTGCGCAGGTAGGTCCACAAGACGGTGAAGAGTCCGTGGCGGTGTGCCTCGGCAAACATCGCAGAGACCTCCTGGATCTGGCGGGTGGCCTCATCAGAGCCGTAGTAAACCGTCGCGCCGACTCCAGCCGCTCCGAGCTCGACCGCCTGTCGGACGTTTCCAAAGAGAATCTGGTCATATTTGGAGGGGTAGGTGAGCAGCTCATTGTGGTTGAGCTTGACGATGAACGGAATCTTGTGGGCGTAGCGTCTCGAGACGATGCCAAGGCCCCCAAGCGTGGTCGCGACTGCGTTGCATCCCGCATCAATCGCAAGTTCAACAATGTTCTTGGGGTCAAAATAGTCTGGGTTCTTCGCGAAGCTCGCCGCAGCGGAGTGTTCAATTCCCTGATCGACCGGGAGAATCGAAAGATAGCCCGTCCCACCCAGGCGGCCATGGCTGTAGAGCTGTCCGAGGCTGCGCAGCACGGCCGAACTGCGATCACTCGCGCCAAAGACGCGGTCGATGAAATCTGGCCCCGGAAGAATCAGGCGGTCAGATGTGATCGCGGTGGCATGGTGCCCAAGCAGACTCTTCGCCTCGTCGCCGAGCAGCTCCTCGATATCTATGCCCATCGCCATCCTCCTTCAGACCGGACCCTTCCCGGCTGGCTGCCCGTGCAACCTATCTTCCAAAACCCTATCGAACCTCGTCGCGATGGAGCGGGGAAATGTAAAAACGATCCTCTCAGCGCAGCGACGCGAGTCGCTCGAGCGCGTCAGAAAGCTCAGAATCAGCATCAACGACGCGTCGGAAGAGCTCCCGAGCCCGCGGGACGTCACCACTTCGTTCGTAGAGGTCCGCGAGGGCATACCACTGACGTAGGTGTCGCTCGTGAGGCTTGCGGACTGAGCGGCTTGCATGTGGTGTCAAGAGCGCAATCGCGTCGGCTATCTGGCCGCGGTCGGCAAGTGATCCGGCCATGACGAGTCGGCCTTCGGCCAACACGTCGCTGCCAGCGCCATTTTGACGGAGTTCGTTCCACAGTTCATTGACTCGATCATGGTTTCGCAATGCCCGTTCACAGTCAGCGAGGACGGGATGTTGATCGACCGACTCAGTCAGCTCGTAGAAGGTGGTGAGCTCTCGAATCGCCTCTTTCCACCGACCGAGTCGATAGAAGGTAAGACCATAAAGCTCGCGCACCGCAGCCACCCTCGGAGTGGTGCGGACGAGTTCACGCAGGATCGTCAGCGCCTCCGGATAACGATCACGACTGTAGGCGCGCGAAGCGTCTGCAAGCCTGAGCTCTACCCGGGCGAGAAACCTCGCCGGTACTGCAGAGCCAAGTTCGGACGCGACATCGACTGGGAGGTTGCGCCTTCGCTGGGGTCGCTTGGAGGTTGGCACCCTTGAGGCCGCGATTGCCTGCCGACGTGCCTCGGCACGCTCGTGCGCGGACATGATCGAGGACTCCCCCCCACCTTTGACCGCGAAATGGGCGGTGGGAACATTCGTGCGTGTCGAATCGGGTGGTGTGGCATCTTGGCGGCGCGCGGACCCTACCGTCTTTCGTGGCGCGACGCGTTCATCGCTAGATGAACTGCTCAATGACTGGGCACCATGGCGCGTCACGCTCCCCCAGGTTGGGCGGCGCGTACGAGGGTCTTCGCGAGCACGGGTATCCAAGGTCCGACGTCCCAGGTTCGATGACGAGCTCTGTTGGGTCCTCGAAGGAATATTATTGTCCCGAGATCGCATCGCACGTTGCTCAGGAGCGCGAGATCGCAACTCGCGCGAGACAGCACCTCCCGACGGCCTCCTGCGTGGAGCGACTGCACCGGTATCGCTTGGTCGATCGGCGGGTCCTTGCCTTTGCGGACCTGGAGGGCGAAGTGGACGAGAGGGAATCTTTCGCGACGTCGACCCTTTTAGGGGCCGTGCCACCGCGGCGCGCGACGGCGGATACGCACGTGCTCCCCGATCTCGTGGCGCCACGGGCGCGCGTCCAGATCGACCGATCCCGCGTGATGCTGGTCTTTCGGATCTCGTCTGGGAGGGGCGCTCGACTCGCGCGAGCCTTCCGGTATCTGAGCCATGAGACGGTGCCTCCATCTGTCTCCCAAATGGTTGTGAGGCACGTCCGCGACCACGCGACGCGAGACGAGCGGTGCCATCGTTCTGGCGTCGCTTCGGTTGAGGCGCGAATCCGCTCTGTGGACGCGAGGTGGTTGGTCGCTGCATGCGAATACGGGTCCCTGATTGCCTCTCTGGGAGATCGCGATCCTCTTGCGCGCGCGTACGAGAATTCCTCCCGATGCCCGTCGAGGTGTTGCGCGGACGTGTTGGCTGAGATTTCGGGCGGATTGGACGGCGATCGTTCCCCTCGCCATAGGTCACCGGCGGGCGCTTTGAGGACGAACGCATCTCAGCGGCCGAGGTTCGCCGGGGTGTCCGAGATTGAAGGCGTGCTCGAGTGGGCTGTTCGGCTCCGGATTTGGATGTACGCGCCCGATTCACCCGTGGACCGCTGCGCGGCGGGTATGGGTCGCGCCCTTGGTCAGCGTCACCTTTTCGAGGCGGCCGACCTGTTGATTTCGAAGGCATGAGTAGTGACCCTAATTCGATAGTGGAGCGGTCTATCCACTCCAGTGGTTGTTACTCCGCAATCCCTCTGGCGGTGAGACCGGGGAGATCCATCTGGAGCGATGAAACGACAACAGCCCCACCGCTGAACTCAGAAGAGATCGGCAGTGAGGCTGTTTGAAATAAATTCCGGCAGCGCCCTACTCTCCCAGGGAGTCTCCCCCCAAGTACCATCGGCGCAGGCAGGCTTAACTACCGTGTTCGGGATGGGAACGGGTGTGACCCTGCCGCCATGGCCACCGGAAACTCTAGCTAAACGCCACTGATCGCGACGACCGGGATCAGTGGCGCACAGGTCGCCGAAGCGATTCCCTGTGAGCCATCCATAGCGAGCACGAGCGAAAATCCAAGCCCTCGGCCGATTAGTACCGGTCGGCTGAACACGTTACCGTGCGTACACCTCCGGCCTATCAACGTGGTGGTCTGACCACGGGCCTTACCAGGTTAACCCTGTGGGAGATATCATCTTGGAACGAGCTTCGCGCTTAGATGCTTTCAGCGCTTATCCCTTCCGCAGGTCGCAAACCAGCGATGCCCTTGGCAGGACAACTGGCACACGAGAGCTGCGTCCGTCCCGGTCCTCTCGTACTAGGGACAGCCTTCCTCAAATCTCCTACGGCTGCATCGGATAGGGACCGAACTGTCTCACGACGTTCTAAACCCAGCTCGCGT
>DATKRV010000037.1:0-11008 GCA_035532075.1 Acidimicrobiales bacterium
CCGGTAGGGAAACGAGACACTCTGGGCGATCTCTTCGAGCACGACGCGTTCGTTTTCGCTCAACAGCAGTGGAGGTGCGGGAGCATGGGGCATGACCCATCCTAACTCAACCGCGCGTCTATTTCAGTGTCAGTACACTAGTCGCCAGTCGGAGATCGTTGAAGACCCCGGCCTTCCGACGCGTGCCACGCAACCGGCGTTATGTGATGGTTAACGTCCCTGTGGCCTTAAATGTCGTAAGCGACGATCCGGCGATCGGTTGGGCATTGTTGCTTTCGTTGCACTTGCCGTTCGCTAATTTGGGAAGGGACGCCGCGAACTCCACCTTGAACGTACCGTGACCAGTTGCGCCCTTATACGATCCTGTCCCGCCAGTCACCTTGAAGGTTCCGAGCGACTCGAATACGACACGGCATGTACTTGGGTTGAAGCTGGTCGGCGTATTGCTGTTACTGCCCTTGGAGTGCGTGAGGTCAAGATTTCCCTTGCTGAAGGTGAGCGTCCCCTTTGTGGATTGGCCACCGAGAGTGATCGAGCCGGTATCAGTGAAGACGCCCGATGCCTTGAGCGGAACCACCGGCTTGTTTGCCGTACTGGTTGTACTGCCGGAAAATGTCTCGCTTCCCGTCGTGCTCGATGAGCCGCACGCGGTCAGAAGTGCTCCCGTTGAAATGACTGCAGAAATGGCAATGGCGATCTTCATCGCGCCTCCTATTCTTGGCGCTACCAAGGCGCAGCATACGTGGAATCTACTGCCGGCCGCTTGATCTATTGGACTATTCGCATAGCAATGTTTATTCAGGTAGTAATTGAAGGATGTTCGGAGATTGACTTTCGCTCTTGAATGGCTGTCTCGCAGCTGTTCCAAGACCCCCATGGCCGTTTCTCTCGTCCAGCCACATGCGGAGCCGGTCTGTTGCATCGCTAGTGGTCGATATGCAATTTCGATTTCGTATGAATTCATCGTCGACATGCTCCGAATTATACGAACATACGTTCCATAGTCAAGATGCGGAGGGTCTTTGCGCAATGACTGACTTTCCGCAAGTCACGGATTTTTTGTGCAACTAGGGCTGCTGAATGAGTGTCAGACCCATTGTCATTGATCGTGGCAGATGCACCGCAACTCATCCGACTCCCACGATCAGGAGCGGTCGTCGTCGCCCTGGCTGACATGGTTGGCATTCTTATCGCCAAGGGTGCGTTTGCCCCGTACCTTTACGGACTGCTCGGCCTGTGCGCGCTTGTGTACGTGGGGTCATGGGCAATCGGGCGGCGTTGCAGACATCAACTGAGTCCAGGACGAGCAAGGGTGCTGGGAAGACCTAGAGATGGGGGATTGTGCCCTCTTCAGTGGACTCTTCTGGTTCATGTTCCCGAGTACGTGGTTCTTCTTCAGGGTCTTTAGGGCGCATTCCCAGCAGCCTAAGAAAGACTCTTCCTGGCCACGCTGGTCGGTGATGCTCCTTGCCGTCGGACCCATGGCCGAATCGACCACGCCGAAGTCCAAACGTGCTTCCGCCACCTAACCCTGGGATGGGCAATGAGTTGGGCTCTTGATACTTAGGCACCTTTTGCAGAGGATGTCTTGGTTTGCGTGGTTTGTCGTCGGCTTCACCCATATCTTGATAATCCCCCAAATCGAGCTGAAATACTCAGCATTGGATATCAGGCATCTACAACAATGTTCGTGCGACAGCTACTTCAACGGGCCGAGGTTGGGCCTCCTTGCTAGGTGCTATTTCGATTACTCACAACGGGATCGCTACATCTGGTATTCCCATCCCCTTCCCATTGCCTCACGTGGGTATATTCTTAACATGACCATTCCACAGCCTGAGCCCTCTCCAAAGCCCGAAGTGCCAGATCCTGAAGCTGAGTCTCAAGAGGAAGCGGCAAAAAAGGAGAGAGAGGACGGCACGAATCTCGGAGAGCAAAGAGAGCCTGCTTAAGTTGACTACAGACCCGAACATCATGCCCGAGCCCGATCCTCATCTCCAAGTGGTCAAACCCGGCGAACCCCCGCTGGAAGAGTCCGAGCTTCCAGACGAAGCTGAAGAGCAGCGGGAGGAAGACGCAGAGAAGGCGCAAGACGCTGCCACCGAAGCTTTCTAACGGCTTGTAGTCGTATCAGAAACGGACCAATTCGAAAACTTACGAATAAGCGTTGGGGTCGGCGACGTTTATTCTTGGACTCAGAGCGAACCAGCGGGAAGGTCTGCTTAAGAACCTCTCCTTGCGCCTGAGGTTACCGATCTTGCTGTTCAGATATCCAGCGAGGCTTCCCGCGGATGTCGAGACGAGCCAATTTCTCTTTGGGAGAAGGACGTCCTGAGCGGCCTTTCTTAGAGCTTCTGAGCCTCGGCGAGAGAATCCCCGAGACAAAGACCCGAGGGGTGAGGTCGCGTCTGGGATCACCTGTTTAAGGCCCATCCCCTGGGCGAGCGTTGCGCTGACGTGGCCGAAAAAGTGGTTGTGATCAAAGAAATCGGACATGGTTGGCCATCCTGATCGCACTTTTAATTAAAGAGCCGGACTTTTCTGGTCGTAAGAGGAGGTATCACGCTTCGAGGAGATACCTGTCGCGTCTCGTAGTTCTTTGTAAAGAGCACCACGAAGGGATGCCATGAGCGAACTGACTCCGGCGCTGGAACTTGAAGGACCGGCGGGGTACCCGTCCTCGGTCTATCGCAAGCCCGCGCCAATGAATTGGTGGTCGGATGACCGGCCGTCATCACTCCTCTCCAAGTTGACGATCGGCGCCGCGATCATCGCTGGACTCAGCGCGGCGATCGAGGTTGACTCGCGGACTGCCTCAGCGCACCTCGGCTCGATCCTCGTCATTGCGATCATCGGCGCCCTTATTGTCTCGAGCTGGCTATGGCCGGTGACCATGTACCTCGACGGTTCGGCGCAGGATAGTTATCTCGACGAAAGCCTCTTCTTGCTCGCGGCCGCGGTTCTGCCGGCCCGTGGAGTGCTCGTCACCTTTTACGCCGCAACGGCGCTTGTCCAAATCGCCCGTCGGCATCTCGGGGCGCGGTCGCTCTTCGAGATTGCGCGGACCATGCTCGCGGTCGGCATCGGACTGCTCGTGATGGAGCACCTCGCACCGACGAGCGCGCCCAGCTTTTCAAGAATTGCGGTTGCGGTAGTTGCCACGACTCTCTTCACCCTCATCAATACCTTCATGACCGCCTTCATTGCGCCGAAGAACGGCTCTAAAGAGGCCATCACGGCGCTTGCCGAGGGGTTGCGCGTACGGCTCTTCCTCTTTGGCGCGGCGGTACTGTTCGGTGTTGTTGGAGCCACTGCGGTAGCAGTTAATGCATGGGCCGTGATACCGATCGCAGCGCTCTTTGGTGTATTGCGTCTGACGCTCATCAGCCACCTCCGCACACGCCAGGATCGATCACGCATCCTCGGACTGTTCACCGCGGCCCTTGAGGTGAGTCGGGGGATGAGCAGATCAGTGGTGACCTCGAGGCTCTCCGATGTTGCCTCAGCGTTGCTGGACTGTCGCGTGGTCGTCTCCCACGAGCCGCCAAAGTCTGGTGGGGTTGGAGTCGAGCTGGCGCCGACCGGCGATGCCCGTTGGCTCAACGTGGACAGCGACGACCACGGCGCGCGCCTCGACGAGCTAGATCTTTTACTTCTCAGCGAACTCGCCTCGATTGGTTCAGTCGCGCTTGCCAACGCAGCGCTTTACGCTGAGCAAGAGCACGAGCAGGAGGACCTTCTCGCAATCTCATTCAGCGTCGGCGTAGGGGTGTGCGCCTTCACCTCCGAAGGGCGCGTTCGCTTCGCCAACCCCGCCGCGGAGGAGATCCTCGGTTGGAAGGCCGCGGAGCTCCGCGAGCTCCCAGAGGGCATCGGGCAGTCCGCGCTCGCGCTGCTTGCTTCGCCAGCGATACAGTCGATGCGTCTCGGGACAACGATCCGTTCTCAACGCGCGACGTTCTGCCGGAGCGACGGCGAATTCTTCCCGGTCGAATACACGTGCTCGCCAATTCGTTCGCGCGGTGAGATAGCTGGTGCGACAGTGACATTCCTCGACATCTCCGAGCGTGTGAAAGTCGGAGATCAGCTCGAGTTTCACGCGTTCCACGACGCACTCACCGGCCTGTCGAACCGACGTTATTTCGTCGAGCGTCTCCAGCGCGCACTCGACCCGCCTGCAGATTCCAGGATGATCCATGCCGTGCTCTTCGCCGATGTCGATCGGTTTAAGTCAACGAACGACAGCCTTGGCCATCGAGCTGGCGACCAGCTGCTCATCACCGTCGCCGAGCGTCTGCGCTCAATCGCCCGCGCGAGCGACACGCTTGCTCGCTTTGGCGGCGACGAGTTCACGTTGCTCCTCGAAGACATCGATGGACCCGGCGCCGTTGAAGAGATTGCGAGTCGCATAGTCGAGGCAGTGCGCGAGCCGATCGTGCTCGACAGCGGTCAGACGGTCATCCTCAACGTAAGCATTGGGATCGCGCTCGCACGCCCAGGATCAAGCCCAGATGATGCCCTTCACGACGCAGACGTCGCGATGTACCAGGCAAAACAGAGCGGGACGAGCCGTTACGAGTTCTTCGATGAGGATCGCCACGGGTCGCGTACCTCGGCGCTGGTCGAACTCCAGGTCGAGCTCGAACATGCGCTCGATAATCATGAACTCGTCACCTACTACCAGCCAATCGTCAATACCGACACTAGGGAGATCATCGGGGCGGAGGCGCTTGTGCGATGGGAACACCCTCGACGCGGCCTGCTCCTTCCCTCAGATTTCATCGGCCTCGCCGAAGAGACTGGCATGATCGGGCGGCTCGGCACCCAGGTGCTCGAACGGGCCTGTATGCAGGCCGCGGAGTGGCGTGACAAGACGGGTACACCGCTGCAGGTCTCAGTGAATCTTTCCGCACGGCAATTTGTTGCGAAGGGCCTCGTCGCGCAGATCGCCGAGATCATCTACCGCACGCGCATTACGCCGTCGCAGCTTTGCCTGGAGATCACCGAGACGACCGCACTTCAAGACATTGAACGGTCAATCGGGATGCTGCGTGACCTAAAGGAAGTCGGTATCCAGCTCGCGCTCGACGACTTCGGTACTGGTTACTCCTCGCTCAACTACCTTCGACGCCTTCCCGTCGACATCGTCAAGCTCGACCGAAGTTTTGTCCAGGACCTTACGGTGAGCTCGATAGGCAGTGCGATTGTCGGATCGATCATTGACCTCGCCCGCACGATCGGGCTCCGAGTGACTGCCGAGGGAGTAGAGACCTGGGAGGAGTGCCAGCGCCTTGAGCAGATAGGTTGTTCATCCATCCAAGGACATCTTTTCGCTCCTGCGATGCTCGCGGGAGAGCTGACTCAACTGCTTCACACCGGGATTCAACACATGGCCCCGGAACCCCGGTTTACAGGGATGACGTCTCCCCTTCGGCTCACAGCTGGAAGCAGAGCGGGCTAGCAACCGGGCGCGAACGCGGCGTTAAGGTCTGCATCAAAACAGAACCGGGCATGCTCTCGGGGCCTTTCTTCCATCGATTGAGTTCACCAACCAAAATTGATGACAACAAGCTAACAAGAGACACCCGGCGGGGAGTTCTAGATGCGCGAGTCCACCGGAGACGTCGCAGAACTTTTCATATGGCTCGGAACCATGGAGTAGATCGCCTCTTCATCGATTAAATACATCATCGCATAACACGTGCGAGATTGTCCCCCGTCGAGATCCTTATGGTCGATATGGGCCAGTTGTTGATGGTCCGAGGTAGCCAGCTACACGCATAGCTGGAATATATCGGCTAGTCCAATTGTCTCGCGCTGGTCGTTTGCACCCTCTTCACTGTCACGCAGAGCGATTGGGCCGCTATCACTCGCCGACCGAACAGAGCAACGAATCAGTGACATGTGGTCCGTCCGTCGGTACATACTCGGAGGCCTCACCCGCCTGAGGGTATACCTGCACCGTGAACCGTGTCGATGCCCGGCATTCGAACTCACAGAGTCGACCGACATGATTGGCGCGATACTTGCATAGGTACATTCGGTATAAGTCGAAAGGCGGATGATGGTGGTAAGGGTCACCAGCGCGGCCGTCGCGCTGTCTGTAGATGGTTGAGATGGATCCGTTCTCTGGCAACGAATACCCGATGACGGTCCCGGGAGGGGTACACCTGACCCTCCGCCGGATTCGCCAGATGACGATAGCGGGAGTCATCGTGCTGGCGGTCCTAAACGGAGCCGACGCAGTCACCACGCGCCTCGTGCTCAACCATGCAACCAGCGGAGCGGTTGAGGCCAACCCTCTCGCGGGTATCTTGCTCGCCGCTGGCACCCTGCTCTACGTCAAGCTGACCATCGTTGCCGTGCTTGGTCTAGCTGCACTTTGGGACCGACCACGGTTGGGGTTCCTCATTGGCATCTGGCTGGTCACGGGGATGTACGCGGCGGCGGTATTGTCCAACGTGATGTTATTGCGCATGCTGTGACCAAGATCTGCATGGTGTTGACCACGGTCGTCGCCGAGACCCGGAACGACACATGTCGCTCGGTCTTCACTCCTGACGAAGGTATCGATGAATCATTCGAACGTTCCTACCTTCGAACATCGAGTGGTCCTCGAGTTTTGAGTTTGATCTCTCGACGTGAAATGTTCGCGAATTTCACAGACAGCGTCCTGCCTCTTTCAATTTGACGCCGAAGTCGAGAATGACCACCGCGTTCAGGTGTGCCAGGACCGATTCGTTACGTATCGAACGGTAGCGATCTCACTTCGCAACCTGTCTCGGGATACTTACATCTGCGTTCCAGGGCCTCATGCAGTTATCGGTGCTTATCTGTCTCGGTATTCCTGTCGTTGTCACGAGCCGTAATCGAGAATATCGGCGTCATCTCGGCTCAGGATGTGTCAAGACAGAAGAGACAATTGTGCTGAGGAGACCCCTATGGACATGGTGCGCTATATCGTCGAGGCGCATCGCAGAATGTGCCGCAGCGTGGCAGAGTTCGACCGGACTCACGATGTGCATCGGAGCTTGATCCTCGAGCTGCTCGCCGGAAATCGCGAACATGAAGAGGTGGGCCTTGAAGTGCGCTCTTGTCGGCCGAGAAACTCTTCGAGCGCGGCGAGCCACGAGATCGCGGCAAGCACGGTGGTTACCAAGGAGCTATCTGGGTTGAGCGCGCATCGCCAGCGGGTCGCGCAATGTCTGATGGGCGTTGTCTTTTTGGCACACGGGATCCATCTCGCAGTTCAGAGCTGAGTCGTGATTGTGCTCGGCGTCCAATTGCGTCACGGCGAGCTCGGCATCTTATGGACTGCAACGACTACAAAGGTGATGTTCGCAGTGGCGGCAGGGAGGTCGCGCAATTGCGAAGCCTTGGGCGACACGGACCTTTGTGGCGAGGCGAAGATTACTCTCGCCAAGGGTTGCTCGCGGCTGCTGTTCTAGTTGGCCTTGCTCTCAATGCTCTTTTCGGATGGTGGTGGACAGATCCACTTGCGTCGTACGTATTCTCTGTCGGCGCGATCAAGGAAAGTCAACCGACGATCCATAGCATTTTGCGATCCTGCCTTTGGTGACGCCCTGAATGACAAGGCGGCTCAGATGAGATGTGCTTATCAATATCAAGAATAGATATCGTTTTTCGATATCAAGTAGATTTATTCGTATGCGGGAGTTTTTACGAGGTGCTGTGCGACTGCATATTCTCCATCATGCTGACCGTTTTGAAGTTCACGGAGCGTGGATGGCGCAGGAACTCGCCCAGCATGGATACAAGATCAGTCCAGGGTCGCTCTATCCGATGCTTCACAAGATGGAGGAGGAAGGGCTTATTCGTTCGCAGTACCGAGTGGTCGAAGGACGGGCTCTTCGGTGCTATATGGCGACAGCCAAAGGACGCCGGGAGCTGGAATCAGCTAGGCGGCAGTTACGCGAGTTGGCGAAGGAGGTCCTCGGAGACGATACGACATGAACGATAGAGATTGCGATGTGTCGAATATGTCGATTGAAAGGGTATCGCTCGTCACCATTGGACGAGAGTGGGGTCGCCTTGGTTGCACCGGGTTCGGCGGACCTCCGACACACATCGCCTTGCTCCGTCGGATGTGTGTCGAGGAACGGCATTGGATTGACGCCGAGGACTTCGAGGACGCAATCGCGGCAACGAACCTCCTGCCAGGACCGGCATCGACACAGCTCGCAATCTATTGTGCCTGGCGACTTCGGGGAACTGTCGGCGCGGTCTTGGGCGGACTGTGTTTCATTGTTCCAGGACTTCTCCTCATCCTTGTGCTCTCGGCGGTCTTCCTCGCGCGCCACCCTCCGGATTGGGTGCTCGGTGCTGCTGCTGGTGCGGGAGCCTGCGTGCCTGCAGTCGCCCTCAATGCTGCATGGGGGCTCCTTCCGTCGAGCTGGAAGCGCATTGGGGGTCATCGATTGGAAAAGATCCGATGGACCGTCTATGGACTCGCGGGAGGAGTTGCCGGCGCGACCATCGGTCCCTATCTCGTGCTTGTGCTTGTTGTCTGTGGAGTGACCGAGATCATCATCCGAGGCAAGGCGCAACCGCTGATGTCGGGCTCGATAAAGGCAGTTCTGCCGCTAACGGTCGTTCATCTGGGAGCCGTTGGAGGTCTTGGCGCGCTTGCCTGGGTAGCTTTCAAAGTTGGTGCACTGTCTTATGGCGGCGGTTTCGTCATTGTTCCGCTCATACAACGCGATGCGGTCTCGACATTTCATTGGATGACCGGCCCGCAATTTCTCAACGCCATTGCGCTTGGTCAGATCACGCCTGGGCCGGTTGTCCAGACGATGGCGGTCGTCGGCTATGCGGCGAAGGGTCTCCGTGGCGGGCTCTTCGCGGCGTTTATGGCCTTTACTCCTTCGTTTCTCTTCATCCTCTTTGGCGGACCACGGTTCGACCAGATACGAGCGAACGTCACTGTTGAATCGTTTCTTACGGGAGCGGGTCCTGCGGTCGTCGGTGCCATTGGGGGATCGGCGATGCCGCTCGGGCTCTCTTTTCAGCATCTGTGGCAAATTCCGGTGCTAGTCGGCGCGGTATTTTGGATGTTCGTCGCGAGGCGAGGAGTCGTGAGCGCACTGTTGATCGCTGGAGCTGTTGGCGTTGTCATCGTGCTCCATCCCTGAGTATCGGTAGCGCGCATCGCCATATTCGCCTGGAGGATGCCCTTAAGGTACAAGGCCGACTCCCCAGATGGTGCCTTCCCGGTTAGGGTCGATCTTGAGTACTCCAACCCATGGGGCGCTCGGAGCGGCGAGTAGGCTGCTCGCTCAGTGGCCCAAGAGGAGCCCGAAATGATCGGTGAAAAGATTCTGCAGTTCAAGGATAAGCACATCGACTTGGCAAGTTTGCAGTCGAAGATCGAGGAATACCTGAAGTCGGATGGCTTCTCGACGCAAGCGTCAGCACCAAGCGATCATGGGAATGTCATTCAAGCGAAAAAAGGTGGCCACTTTGCAGCGCTCATCGCTGCTGATCGAGCTATGACGATCACTGTTTCTGGCACAACAGATGACTGTTTGGTGCGGATTGGTATCGGCAAATGGCTTCAGCATCTTGCGACCGCCGCGATCGAGACATTGCTGCTCTCCGACCTTTTCCTCGTCGTTGATATTGCCGAATCGGCGTGGAATCTCGAGATCGAGGAGAAACTTGTCAAGCAGGTCCAATCCTTCGTGGGTTAGTTTTAGCGACAGATTGGGCTATTGCTGAACGTCACGCCTTATGACCGAGCTCGTCAAATCGGGCACTCAGGAGGCGGATCGACTCTTCGTCGTTGAAGTTCCGCGCGACTTCAAAGCCTTGTGACCTGAATGCAAGATCCCAATCATGACGCCAATCAGGGACTTTGCAACAAGCGGAGAAATGATCACCTTTGCCTGCCCAGCGTGTCCGAATCATTCGGCATCTGGTGTCACTACCAATGTGGTCCGCATGTAAGTCGATCACACGATCAGTGATTACCTGATGCTTCTGCCACACGACGTACAAACTCCTCCACCAATGGGATTATTGGCGAATAACGCTCTACATCGTCAATGGAGCTGTAGTTGGCGCGGAACATTCCTACCGCCGTACCTGACGACGCACGGCTATCGGTAAATCGCGGTTCAAACTCAATGATTTCGCCCCACTGATCCTCTTCATATGAAACGCCCATCGGGGTAATCCCGGCTTCTACCAACTGAATCTGTTCTTCAATAATCTTTCTAAACTCGATGATCGCGAGATCTGTGGCCGCAAGATTTTCTTTGGTGCGATCGGTCCTTTCACCCTGTGACTTCCACGCGGTCATGTCTTGTGCCAATACATAATCGAGCACGGGATGTCCCTCTTCATCAAATAGCGGAGCGTCAAAATATGGTACAGAAGCTTGCTCAGGTGCCTCGATTCCGTCTGCGTGAAACACAACATAAGTGAGGTGATAGGTATGCGTATCGTCCATTGGCACGCGCATATTCACCTGGCATCGAAACCCACCAGCAACCCGAGATAAATACGGAAAGATGTTGTAGGGAAAGGGCTTGACTGAATCCTCCTTGGCTCCCTTGGCCTTCGAGATTTTGATTCCCTTTTGAAATCCAAATTCGTCACGCTTGAAATCAATGCCATCATGAAAATCTGTAAAGTGCATTGACATAAATGCGCGGTGTTTGTCTGGTTCAGGTGCGCGCTCGTCAAGTGTGCCGAGTCGCTCGAGCTGGTATTTGAAGAAGTGGCCATGCAGGTAGGTGTTGTGATAGGGGTCGGCGGAGTTCTCGTGGCACTGCAGCCAGTTGCACGGGATGATCGTCACTGCGATCTGGCGGATGGCATTTGGCACAACAAGGAAGTCATAGGGCGGAAGCACCGGTGCCGGGAGTGGACCGAGGTAGCCCCAGACGAGACCACCCAGCTCCTTGACCGGATAGCCCCCGATGTTGACGCGCTCTTTGAGTCTCGAGTTGGGTGATTCGAGCGGTGTCTCGATGCACTGACCGGT